>JBBITV010000449.1:0-3584 GCA_037440585.1 Chloroflexota bacterium | reverse complement strand
CCCCCGTGTCCAGCCACTCCGCCAGTCGATCCAGATCCGAGGTGCTGAAGCCGCTGGTGTTGAAGCTGTCGTTGTCACCACTGAACCACAGAACGATCTTGTGGCGCACCAATTCACTCAGGCCTGGGAAAGCCTCTGCGCCGATGTCCAGGTAGGTATAGCTGACTCCAAGCGCTTCCAAAGTCCGCGTGTAGTACTCCGAGTAGTTGGGGAAACTACTATCCACAGACGAAGCATCGTCGTCTACCAAAAGCACGTCGGCGCCGGATCGGGTTGGCAGGACGCGCACCCATAGCGGGATGTGAGCGTCGTGGGGTCCGTGGTGCAGCCTGATCATGCCTTCGTAGTCGCCCGGCGCGGCGTCAGGGGCGGCGGTCATCGAGACCTGGAAGCCCGCCATGCCTCCAGCCGTGAGGTTGATCGAGCGGGGGTTGACGCCGAAGATCACGCCGCTGGTTGGCCCTTCGACGTTCAGGTCGTACATAGCATCGATACCGATCACGCTCTTTGCGTTGATGGTGACTATCGCGCTGGCGCCCGGGTGAACGGTACCGAAGCCCACGCTGGGCCGGTCAAACGTCAGGCCCGGGTCGCCGGCCTTGGTCAGGTCGATGCGTCCGGCGCCGCGATCCAGCACCTTGACCGGTGAGCCGTCGACGTTCGTCAGTCCTTCGACCTTGGCCGTGCTCATCAGTGCTGATTTGATCTGCCACGGCCTCCAGTCAGGGTGCAATTGCTTGAGCAGGGCGGCTGCGCCAGCCGTGTGCGGCGTCGCCATGCTGGTACCCGAGACCTGGCCAAACTCGACGAACGGATTGGCGCCGGTCCCGTAGCCTGCGGAGAGGATATTCACGCCAGGCGCGACCACGTCCGGCTTGAGGAGTTGATCGGTCGTTGGGCCGCGTGAGCTAAAGCCGATGATCTGATCGGGTACCTCAGAGACCTCACGGCCGCTCGGGTCCAACTGCACCTTCGTCTCACCCGGGTGCGCGTTGTAGAAGGACACCATGCCCACGCCCATTGAGCGCGCCACGAAGACGGCCGGGATGGTGACCTCACCAGCGTGTACGCCGGGAGCCATACTGACCAATCCCTCACCGCCGGCCGCCGAATTGTAGACGATCGCAGCGATGGCGCCCGCGTTCTGTGCATTCCACACCTTGAGGCTGAACTGGCAGACCCCCCGGCTGATAAGGGCAATCTTGCTCGTCAGTGAGCCGGCCGGCAACGTAGTTGACGGGTCGCCGCAGGCCAGATTGGAGCCGCTGGTATCAACCTTCTCAATCGGCACGTAACTCTGCGGGCCGAACAAACTGGTGATCTGGGGGCCGAACAAGGCGGCGGCATAGGGCCGTCCGATCAGGTCGGACGGCACCGGCGGCGGCGCGGTCACGTCCACAAAGCCGGTGGCGATGGACTTGGGCTTGGTGCTGGCTCCCACACCGATGACTTTGGGGGACATGGCAGGGGAGATGATCGTCCCAGTATCTGGGCCGCCGTTGCCCGCAGCAAAAACCATCGTCACGCCGGCGTCCACTGCGGCCTCGGCTGCCTGTATCATCGGGTCGGGCCAACCGTGGACACCCTGGTAGGTCGACCCCCAGGAGTTGCTGATCACGTCGGCGCCGTCTCGCACCGCGTCCTCGATGGCGGCGACCAATTCAACAGTATAGGCGTTACCATTCTGGAAGTCTTCTCCGCTAGTGCTGGGATAGAACACCCGGTAGTTCATCAACCAGGCGCGGGGCGCTACACCTGAAATCGTCTCGGTCACACCGGCCAACGTTGCCTGAGTGCCGGCGTTGCAGGCAACCGTACCGGCGACGTGTGTACCGTGGCTGGTGGCGTCCGGCGTTCCTGGAATGGGGGTGTCCTCGCCGGCAGCGGGCGGGTCGTCCGGCCGGAAGTAGGCCCGGGCGACGATCACCTTAGCATTGGTGAAGCGGGTATCGCCCTTAGGATAGCCGGCCGGCATGGTGTACCCGGCGCCGTCGAAGCAGGCATGACCGGTGTAGTTGCCGTCGCTGTCGAAGCGGACGTAGATGCCCCCGTCGATGACCGCGACTTTGACACCTTCGCCAGCGTGGGCCTGGCCGCCCAGCATGTTCCACATCTCCGGCGCGCCGATCCAGGGCAAACTGGACCACATTTGCAGGCGATATACCTGGTCGGGGGAGACGGCCTTGACGCCAGGCAGCTTGCGCACCTTCGCGGCCGATTCGGCGGACATGCGCACGGCGAGCCCGTTCAGGACCACCTGGTAGCTGCGCTCGACCCGGGCGTCGGGGACCGTGCGCTGGAGCTCGGCCGCCAGGGCCCGTTGCTGGGTCTTGAGGTGGGCCTCGTAGGCCTGGCTGGCCGCCGACTCCATGTTGAGCCGGGCAGCGCCAGTAGCTTCAAGAGCGGTAGCGCCCAGGCTACGGACACCACCCTGGTAGGTTGCCACGGGTTCGTCCTGGAGTTGGACGATCCAGCGCCCTGTTTGAGCAACCGGGGCCGAGCCGTCGCTGGTCGGCGGCAAGTAGACCGGAGCGGCGGGAGCAGGGGAGCCAGCCGTGGCCGAGATCAAGCCCACAATAAGCAGCAACGTGAGGGCGAGAGTCATACCGCTCAACTTAATTAGTCTGTGCATCATTTAGTTCCTCCCTTCGGAAAGTGATCGAGAGAACAAGCGGAGAGCCGAATACTCAGGCGTGCAGAAATCCCACCTCCTTTCTGCAAGTAGGGTGATGGCTCACAGCGATTGCCGGTTGGTTCGAAGCCATATGACAGTCCACGTCTTTATTGTAACCGGAATCAGAAGAGAAGGCGCCCGCCCGAAATGCCATGTGGGGCCGGGACGGGGCTCAGAGCGCCTCTAAGGCTCTGGAGGTAAAGGAATGCAGGCTAGTAATCATCCCCATGACTCATTATACGGATAGACGCGGCTGGCGTCAAACTGGAGGGTGAGGGGTGAGGGCTTCTTGACCGAATCTGGACCTGCCTGGAACCTCATTTGGACCTTGGAGTGCTAAGATCATAAGTAGGGGTAATGGTGCCCCTAGCTACGTATGCCTCGTCTGCTCATTCTCGGGGGCCGGCGAGGCCTTTTTGTGGCCTTACCCTGCGTCTCGACTGACTCCCCCTCTCCTGAGGGCGGCTCCTGAGCGCAGCGATGGTCTGCCCTCAGGAGAGGGGGTCGGGGGGTGAGGTCCAGAGAGGAGCGAGCCATGCGAATCCTCCTATGTACCGACGGATCGCCCTCCGCCCAGGAGGCGGTGCGCTTCGGCGCGCGGATCGCTGAGGCGACGGGCGGTGAGACAACCCTGTTGGTCGTCGCAGACACAGAGCCGGGCGCGGCCCGGGCAGAGGACGTACTGCATCAGTGCCGGAAGATTCTGCACGAGTTGGGCCTGGCGCCGCACATCGTCACCCGCTCCGGCTTCCCAGCCGAGGAGATCATCCGCGAGACGGAGGAGCGGCCTTATGATCTGGTCGTGGTCGGCGCCTACGGCCGGCGCGGCCTGACCCGCTTTCTGGTAGGCTCCACGGCCTACCGCGCCGTCTCCCATGTCCCCGTCGATACACTCGTAGTCAAGGGCCGG
>JBBITV010000448.1:0-3592 GCA_037440585.1 Chloroflexota bacterium | reverse complement strand
AAATCGCCGCAAAGAACGGGAAGACGAACCCGCCGAACATCGTATTGTGGAAGTGGCCGACGATCCAGTACGTATCGTGCAGGTGCAGGTCGGTCGCTACGGTGCCGTTGGGCGGCCCAGTCAGCCCGCCGAACAGGAAGACGACGATCGCGCCCAACACAAATAGCATCGGCGTCGGGTAGCTGATTTTACCGCGCCACAGCGTGCCTACCCAACTGAAGAACTTGACCCCAGTCGGCACGGCCACCAGCAGCGTGCTGTACATGAAGGGCACGCGCAGGTATTCCTCCATACCAGCAGTGAACATGTGGTGCGCCCAGACCAGGAAACCCACCGCCGCGATCCCCATCGATGACATGGCAATCCACTTGTAGCCGAACAGCGGCTTGCGCACGAACACCGGCAGCAGCTCGCTGATGATGCCCAGCCCTGGCAAGACAAACACGTACACTGCCGGGTGCGAGTAGAACCAGAACAGGTGTTGGAACAGGATGACGTTGCCACCCTTGGCCGGATCGAAAAAGCCCAGGCCGAAAATCCGCTGGAACAATACCATCTGGAATGAAAGCCCGATGAGCTGCGTCGCCGTCAGGCCGATGAGAGCCGTAGCAAACGCGGCCCAAACGAAGATGGGCATACGGAAGAGCGTCATTCCCGGCGCACGCATCCGCAAGGTGGTGACGATGATGTTCAGCGACCCCAGGATGGACGAGAGACCAACCAGGTAGACGCCGAGGAAGAACATCTGCATTCCCAACGGCGCGCGGGCGCTCAGTGGCGGATAGCCTGTCCAACCGGTGTCGAACCCACCCAGGAACAGACTGCTGACGACCAGTAACGCCCCCGGCACGTTAATCCAGTAGGCGAACGCGTTCAGCCGGGGGAAGGCCATGTCCTGCGCCCCGATCATCAGCGGCACCAGGTAGTTTGACATCGCGCCGACCCCCAACAGGATCGCGGCGATCATAACGATCCCGTGCAGGCCCATCAGGGTGTTGTAAAGCTGCGGTGAGAGAAACTGCATTCCGGAGCTTGCCAGCTCACCGCGGAAGATCAGGGCAAACGCGCCGGCGATGACCAGCAGCACCACCGAGGTTACCCCGTACTGAACGCCGATGACTTTGTGGTTCAGCGACACGTTCATGTAGTGCGCCCAGGTGGGCAGGCTGAGATCGGTGTGGTGGTGCTCCGGCGTCTCCTCGCCCAACGCCCACTTGATCCAGTCCGACAACACGCCTGTGCCGTACATGAAAGACAGCGCCCCGACCAGCGCCCCGCCGACCGCCACCGGTTCGCCGTCCCAGGCTGGCAGTCCCAAGATCAGGCGGACCAGTATCATCAACACTATCCCCACAGCGGTGCCGATGACTTGGGCGATGATGCCTCGGACAAGTCCTAGTGAAAGTAGATTCATGCGTCCTCCTTCAACTATTTCAGACTCTTAATATACTCAATCACATCCTTTACCTGGTCGTCAGTCATCTGGCCAGCGACATTCGCGGGCATGATATTGTTAAAGCCCTTGACGATCTTGGCCCCCGGATTGCGGATCGACTCGATCAGATAAGCATCGTCCGCCGTCAACGTCGTCCCATCGGCCATTGTCTCTTGCTTGCCATAGAGGCCCTTCCAGCTCGGCCCGACAACCACGCTGCCGTCAATGGTGTGGCAGGCAGTGCAGCCAAACTGAGCTGACCAATTCTTGCCCCGCTCGACCGGATCGGTAGGCAACTGTGACTGCTCCTTGACCCAGTTTTCAAACTCGGCCGGTTCCATGACGACGACCGGGCTCTCCATGTAGGCATGCGAGGTGCCGCACAGTTCTGCACAACGCACTTTGTACTTGCCCACCTTCGTCGGTGTGATCCGCAGTTCCTTGACCATATCTTCGCCGGGGAGGGCGTCTTGCTTGACCCGGAACTCGGGCACCCAGAAGGAGTGGATCACATCCTTGGAAGTGAGTTTGAGCAGAACCTGGCGATTCACCGGCAAGTTCAGCGCGGTCGAGGTCAGGTTGTATTGGGGATACTCAAAACTCCAAGACCATTGCTGCGAGATCACCTTGACCTCCATCGCCTGCGGGTCCACGCGCCGGGTCTCGGCCAGGGCCTGCGCACCCAGGTATGAGAAGAAAAGCACGGTCGCCAGCGGCGCGATGGTCCACGCGATTTCCAGACCAGTATGGCCCTCGATGTGGTCGCCGTCGCCAGTCTCGCCCGGCCTGCGCCGGAAGGCAATTACGCTGTAGACCAGGAACACGAGAATCAGAGCGAAGAGGAACGATATGACCCTGAGGTGCGGGCCGAAAAGGTTGTCTATCGGCACGGCCTGTGCGCTGGCCTGGAGGGGCAAGAGTGGAATGCTATCCAGGAATGCGCTCACGGCGATCGTAACGATGACGACCAGGACAGCCACTCTGACAAGATGGTTCATTCTATATCTCCTTAAGAGGTCCTTGGGCAACCCTTTGCCTTTTTTTGAGTTTTCCATGACCTGTACCAGGCCCTCGGCAGTAACGTTCGTGACCCGGCGCCGCTCGTGCACTATCATTTCGTTGCCGGCCAGGGTCACATAGATAACTTTCAGACCCTCCGTTTCGGCCCACAGTAGCGGTTCCAGATCCAACCGCTGTAACTGCACTTCGTCGTGGTCCACAATGATGGCGTCCGGTCTGCGTCGAGCTATCAACGCCTGGGCCTCAGCCCACTCGCTGACGACCGCGATCACCTCGACGGCCGGTTGATCTGCCAGCAGGCGAGCCAGGCCTTCCCGAAAGAGGGGGTGGCGGGAGACAATCAGGACAGAATATTTCTCCATGCCGCAATATTAACAAAAACGAAGGCCCTTGTCATCGCCCGGCAGTTTGATTTTGGCCAAGAAAAAAGAGCGATCAGGCGATCGCTCTTTTGGCACGGAAGTATGAATTGTGGGGCTACAAAGATTAATCTTTTTGGCGGACCTCTTTTACCAGACCGGCCTGGACGGCATAGGCTGCAGCCTGGGCGCGACTGGTCAGGTGCAGCTTGTCCAGGATGTGGCGCAGGTGGCTTTTCACCGTGTGCTCCGACAGGTTGAGTTCATCTGCAATTTCTTTGTTTGCCAGGCCGCAGGCCACCAGTCGCAGCACATCGACCTCGCGGTCAGTCAACTGGTCGGGTGAGGGCGCCTGATCAGCCTTCTTGATCAGGGCGCCAAAGCCGTCAAGCAGCCGGACGGCCATGGCCGGGGCGATTATTGCTTCGCCTGCGTGCACCCGCCGGATCGCCTCCAGCAACTCCCGCGACTCGGCGTTCTTGAGCAAGTAGCCCCGCGCCCCCACCTTGACTGCCTCAAACAGGTCCTCATCCTTCTCCGACACGGTCAGCATGATAACCTGGGTTTCCGGGCGCATGGCCTTGATGCGCCGGGTGGCTTCCAGCCCGCCCATGCGCGGCATCGTCACGTCCATGAGCACGATGTCGGTCTGCAATTGCTCAACTAACGTTATCGCCTCGTCGCCATTCGTCGCCTCGCCGACCACGGTCAATTCTTCGTAGTCGGCCAGGATGCGTTTCAGGCCCTGGCGGAAGAGGGTGTGATCGTCGGCAATAAG
>JBBITV010000447.1:0-3597 GCA_037440585.1 Chloroflexota bacterium | reverse complement strand
GTTATTGCACCCTTTTTCGTCAAAGCCAATCACGCGGCCAGCTTCGTCCACCTGCACCCGGCCAAAGCGCAGTGTGTCTGGCATTTCAGTCAGAAGCAGCGAACCATGCGCACCCCGTGCCCGGTGCCAGGTCCAGAAGGCCCCCAGGTCCGCCTGGCAGAAGGAGTCGCCATTCATCACCAACACCGGATCCGAGTCGAACAGGGGGAGCGCAAGGCGCAGGGCGCCGGCCGTGCCCAGGGGCTCGGGTTCCTGGGAATAGACCAGGCGCAGACTGCCATAAGTATCCCCGAACATGGCCCATACCTGCTCGCCCCGGTAGCCCGTGCACAACACAACGTGCCGAAGGCCCGTGGCTGCAACCTGATCCAGCAGGTAAGCCAGGAAAGGCCGGCCCCCCACCTCAGCCAGCACTTTGGGCCGGTCGGCTACAACGGGGCGCAGCCGGGTACCCAGGCCGCCCACCAGGATAGCCACCGTCACATCACCCAGATCATAACACGGCATTGTCGCTACCCTATCAACCGCAAAGGCCGCATCAGAGCTTGTCTAAAAAGTCTATATTTGGTGTTCGTAGTGCGCATGGATTCGCTTCGCTCACCACAAGCTTCAGTGCGCTATTTAGGCGCTAAAGCGCCCACTACGAACCTTTTTAGACAAGCTCTCAGATATTCTTAAAAGAGGCGCGGCCCAACATACGATAGCCCTTCAACAACTCCTGAATCCCCTCGTCCAGCGAGCGCCGCGCCTCGAAACCTGCTGCGCGCAACCGCTGGTTGGAGACGATATAATTACGCCGGTCTGGATCGTTGCCCACATCCGAGAAATGAATGTAAAAGCGTGGGACGTACTCTTTGACTTTCAGGGCCAGCTCCGCTTTCGACAAATTGGCCGCGTCCAACCCTACGTTGTACGCGCGCCCGGCCATCTGTTCCGCGTGGGCGATGCTGTACACAAAACAATCGGCCACGTCGCGGATATGGACGTAGTTACGCTTGAAATCCTTCTCGAAGATGACAACGTAGCCGTCAGCGACGGCGGCGTAGACGAAATGATTCACCAGCAGGTCCAGGCGCATGCGCGGCGACATCCCGAAGACGGTCGCCAGGCGCAGGCTGATCGCATTGGGTGACCCCAACAACTCCGCCTCAGCCTGCACTTTAGTTTGACCGTACAGGGAGACAGGCTCCAGGGGTGTGTCCTCGGTGCAGTAAACGTCGCCCGACCGGGTGCCGTAGCCGCTATTCGTGGTCGGGAAAATGACCAGTTGGTGGGGGCTGCGCAGGCGGTTGAGCAGCCGCACGGCGTCCAGATTGACCGAGCGGGCCAGCCACGGATCCCGATCGCAGGCTGGCGCGCCCACTACCGCCGCGAGCGGGATCAGCACGTCAGCAGCTCGCACCAGGCGGGTCATGAGCTCCTCGTCGCGCACATCACCCAAGACGAACTCGAAGCGCGAGTTGGCACAGAGGTGGAACAGGCTATGTTGTCCATAGCTCAAGTTGTCCAGCGCCACGACGTGGTAGCCAGCAGCTAACAAATGTTCACACAGGATCGAGCCGATGTAGCCGGCTGCGCCGGTGACGAGCACCTGTCCGATCACTGGAATTCTCCTTGTTTCACACAATTACGAGATAATCATACCACGCGCCCGGTAGCTCTGTCAGTAAAACCCACGTAACCTTTACGTATACAGGCCATAACAACCTGGGCGGATGGGCCACTTAGAGGCACCAGACATAACCAGGCTAAGGCACCGGCAGTCGTAACCTAACCTTGACACAACACTAACCAACCAGTATACTTACATGCCGATCAGCTTTACTTTGGATTTAGGAGGATAGGTATGGAAGAACTGTTGGAGTTGAAACACTACATCGAGCAGCAACGCTATCCCGAGGCGCTTGACTTGCTGGGTGAGATGGAAGAGATGAGCAGAGAAGACAAAATCAACAAGATTTACAGCTTTGCCGAAGTTCTCTTGCTCCATCTTGTAAAACAGGCTGCCGAGCAGCGTACGACGCGGTCTTGGGACCTCTCAATTCGCAATGCTGCGCGGCAAATCGCGCGTGTCAACCAGAGGCGCAAGTCGGGCGGGACGTACCTGAGCGGAGCTGAGTTAAGGGTACTCATCTCTGAAGCCTACCAACCGGCCCTGGAACGCGCGGCCCTGGAAGCGTTTGAGGGACGTTATGATGACCAGGAATTGGGGCAAAAAGTGGATCGAGCGGCTATTGAGCAGCAAGCGTTGGAACTGATCCTCGCCTACCAAAAAGAGCTGTATAAGTTTTGACGACCCCTTTCGCCCTGCTGACCGCCGCCGAGGGAGTCGAACCCTCGGCCTCCGGCACCAGGGGTTGCCTGGCTGTGCCCGCCCAGCGGTCAGCAGAGCGGAAGAGTCCGTAGGGGCGGGCGGCTGCCCGCCTGGGGGCGGCCGATTGTCCACCCCTGCTATCAACATAAACGTAAAAGGCGCCTCATTTGTCACGCGCCGGGCGGTGGGTGGGGGCAGGTTTCACCCTGCCCCCGGATGCGATTAGCGTGAGAGGATCGGGACCGTCTTCTCAAGGGTACCCTATCCCCCTCCACTTGTCGATCACCACCGGCGTGCGCTGTCCGTTTCAGCGTCCGGCAGCCGGCCGGTCGATGCGATGGTCATCGCCGCCGGCCTGGCCAACATACGCGCCAGTATGGCAGCGAAGGGCTCGGACCGGACGAGGGCGGCGGCGTGGCGATCCGGCTCGTGCGGGGGCACATGGCCCTCCCAACGATCTGTACAGGCACGTACTTCGATAATGCTGAAATTTGACGGGCACATTGGCGTGAACCCCACCGGGTGCATCAGGATGCACTGGTAATGTCGGTTGCACGCGCGCCGTCTGCAGAGGCGGAGCGTGAATTTTGCGTGAAAGAGAATCGAGCTTCATTACAGACTCCCCCTCTTCTGACGGCGGCCCTGAGCGGAGCGAAGGGTCTGCCGTCAGGAGAGAGGGCCGGGGGGTGAGGCTGAGTAGTTGCCCTGCTACAAACGATGCCGGAGATTCTCGCGTAGGGCCAGGCGTATGTGGATTGTACCGAATTGGGTGATGAGTGGGATTACCAGGCGCTGGATCGCCAGCGTCGTGATGAGCGTGCCCTCGCCCATGATCAGGGTGGGTGGAGTCGGGTGGCAGTGATAGCCCTCTTCTTCCAGCTTGGTACACGCCTGGCCGGTGATGATATTGCTAAGCTCACCGATAGCACTCTGAGCCAGCTCGTCAAAGTCCTCCACAGCCTGGCTCAGCATGTGGCTGACCAGGGCTTGCGCTGTATAGGTCGACATGCCATATAGGATAGTGCCCTCGACCAGCCCGGACAGCCCGACCAGCACGCTGACCTCGTCCACAGTATATCCCGACCTGTCGAGGGCCAGCAGACCACGCTGGATGCTCGCCTCAACTTCCTTCTCCAGGACCTCGTGCGCCGCCATAACAAATGGACTCATGAACTTGGCACTCATCTTTACCTCCTTCGGGAAATCCCAAATCCCAATCACCGACCTTTTTGGGATTTGGTCATTGGGATTTGGTCATTGGGATTTGGTCATTGGGATTTGGT
>JBBITV010000446.1:0-3599 GCA_037440585.1 Chloroflexota bacterium | reverse complement strand
CCGGTCCTCGTTATCAGCGGGCTGGCTGAAACGGGTTACACGCTCACCCTGACTCGCAGCTACGACATTGGTGATCTTTCGCAGGTGTATCCGGTTTCGCGCGGCTCAGCGCCTATTTTCATCGCCGCCTGGTCCGGTCTATTCCTCGGTGAGCGATTGCCGGCGCTGGGTTATGCTGGCATCGCATTGATCATCGCCGGCATCTACCTGGCGAGTTTGCAGGACTGGCGCGACTTCTTGCAACCCCTGCGTACCCTGGACCAACGTCCGGCCCAATGGGCCCTGGCCGCAGGATTGTTTATCTCCATCTACTCGGTGATTGACAAAGTCGGCGTCGGCTTGGCCGGGCCGTGGGTCTATAACTTGTATGCCTTTGCGGTGATGACGGCCTTCCTGACACCCTTCGTCTGGCAGCGGCGCGCGCGGTCCACCACGTGCGCCGAGTGGTGCGCCCGCTGGCCGCCGATCGTCCTGGCTGGGGTGATGGTCACTGGGAATTACGTGCTGGTGCTGTGGGCTTTGTCGCTGACCAAGGCCAGTTATGTGGGTGCCGTGCGTGGCGTCAGTGTGATTTTCGGGGCGGCGTTGGGTTGGCTGCTGCTGAAGGAGTCGCTTGGGTTTTCGCGGCTGGTGGCGGCGAGCTTAATGTTCGCGGGGATCGCGTGCCTGTCGCTGGCGCGGTGACCAGGCGGAAGAACACTTTGATGAATCTTTCCGGCTGACCGCGCTTGAGTGCAATTGTCCTTGCTCACCGCGGCGTCGAGGTCGGAGCGGGGCCTGGCTGTCCTCCAGATCCCTCGGGAGGAGGCCCGCCACCCGTCCAGCGGAACCGCCATACCTCACTCGCCGGCGCTGTCACTTGCTTGCTCGCCGCGTCAATCACCACTACCTGCCAGGCATATGTGCCCAAGCCCGCATCTGGAAGCCATAACCAGGCGATTTCACTGGTATTGGTTTTGCCAAACTGGGGCTGGCAGTCTTCGCCCTTGCACACCCGCACATCGAATATTTCTCCGGGAGCCAGCGTGCCCGTCCATGCCCAGCGGAAGGTGATGAGGTCCTGCACACTGGAGCCATTGGCTGGCTCTATCAGCGTGATGGCTGGACTGGTTGTGGGTACACTGGTAGCCGGCTCCTCCGTCGGCGTGGCCGTAGCGGAGGCAGTCGCCGTCTGGGTGGCCGCCACCGCCGTCCGGGTGGCCGCCACCGCTGCTATCGCCGTAGCGGTCACCTGGGCAGCGGCCGTCTGGCCGGCGATAACCTGTGCGGCAGCCTGGGCCGTGGCAGTTGCGTGTGCCCGGGCCGTGGCGGTGGCTCCACTATCGGGTGTGGGGGTGCGCGGTGCCTGAGTCACACCGGTCACTGTAAACTCGGGCCTGGCAACCGGGGCCGGCGTCTGGGTGGGCACGTTGACAAGAGCCCTCGGCGTTTGCGGAACGGTGGGCGTTCCCGATCCGCTCATTCGGGCCCAGACTATCACCAGCACCAGGCCGAGCACTGCGGCACCCAGCCCGCCGAAGATGCCCCAGGGGACCGGCGGAACAAACGCAACCTTGCGGGTGGTACTTAGGGCAACCGTACTGCCCCCAACCACCAGGAAGGCAAGCCCCAGGATGAGCAGCCAGACGGCTGGAACCCCGCGCGGCTCAGGAGTTGGAGCGTTGGCAGCAATACTCAGGGGCCCAGTCGAGGCCGAAACCGGAATACCGTTGAGACTGCGGCTGTGGCTGGCTGTGCCCTGGGGAGTCACCACCTGTACGGCTATCTCGTGGCGCTTTTGGTCTGGCGCGATGGCCGAACGATAGGTGAGCACGTACTGGCTCTGCAACTGGCCCGCCAACTGGGTGAATAAGGCGCGTATCCGGCTAGGTTGGGCTTGCTTCAGAAATTGGCCACCCGTTTCAGTCGCCAGACGCCCCAGGGTAACCTCGTCAGCGGTGCCAAAGCCCAGGCCATAACCGGGTGCACCAGCCTCCTTGGCAGCCTGGATAGCCTGGACCCGTGTCCGAGGTAGGTTGCTATCATTCGAGCCGTCAGTCAGAATAACAAAGGCGCGCCGCCCGGTCAGTGGGGCCACGGCCGAGGCTGCCTGGTAAATCGCCTCATACAGGGCGGCTCGACCGTCCACTTCCAGGCTGGCGATCCGTTCCTGAAGGGCGGTTTTGTCTGCAGTTAAATCCTGTATTTGGGTCACCTCCGTGCCGAAGGCGAACAGGGCAACCCGATCATCTGCCCCCAGGCCAGCCACAAACTGGGCAGCAGCAGCCTTCGTCTCCGCGATTGGGGTACCACGCATGCTGGCGCTGATATCCAGCACCAGGACCAGGGTGAGTGGCAGACGGGCCTCCTGCACGGTGGAGAGCGTAAAGCCGCCTACGCGACTTCCATCCTCAGTCAGTTGGAAGACATCTTGCGCCAGCCCTTGAATGGGGTCGCCCTGGTCGTCGTTAACCGTCACGTACAGGGTCAGATCGGGAAACCTGGCCACATCGATCTGGTTGATGGTCACCCGAACCGGCTGCTGGGCAACTGCCCAGCCCGGGAGGACGAGCAAAGCCAGCAGACTCAAGCCGCACGTGAGCGTCCACATTCTTCGCTGAGTCATGGTGAGGCCTCCTTGCTGTGCTATCTGACCGGCTCAGGCAAAGTTCCTTCGCCCGTTGCTCGCCGGATCAAATATTACGGCCGCACATGCACCTCGTCCAGGTATGTCCAGGTGTTGTCGCGGTCGGCCTCGGGTGCATCGGGCTGGTATCCGTTCCAGTTGGCGAAGCGCAGCGTCACCGTCTGCCCGCGCCAGCGGCTCAGGTCCACTTCTCCCCTCCGCCAGCCCAGGTCATGGCGGCGTTGGGACGTGCCTGGCACCCCGTTCCCGTCCCAGAACACTTGCTCGCCGTTAATCCCAACTTCGAAGAGATCGTACCAGTGTCCCGCGAGGTCCTGTGCCACGTCGTAGGTGATGATGCGATACTGGAAGCTCAGGCGTGGAGCGGCTGAATTGGGTACTGTCACGGACTGCTGGACCCAGGCGCTGCCCAGCGGGATGCCGGGTTGGTTGGGCAAGCCAGGACCCAGGCCAGGGTCACCCAGGAGAGCGGAGTAGCGGCCAGCATAGGCCGGCTCGATGGTAGGAGCCGGTTCGCCGACCTCCAGTTGCTCCACTACGGATTGAGCTAACTCACTGCCATCCTGCCAGCAAGGCGCGAAGCGGCCCACCTCGAACCCGCCATCGCACACCAGTGGCGTGGGGGTCGGTACCGGGTCGTGTCTGATCAGCGGGAAGTACACCGTATCTGCGTGGGCCATCACCGTCGCTGCGGGCGTCGGCGTGAGCGTCGCACTCTGCTGAACGATGATCAACCGCTTACCATTGCGGTCGCGTGTTGTACTCAGGGTGTAGAAGCAGCCAGGCGCATACTCAACCTGGCCGGTGACGGTCAGGTGATGTGTCGTGTCGGGCAACAAGGGGACAAGCACCGATACTGGTTCGAGTATCGAGAATACCCCGGTAACCTGCCCCATGCCCGCCTCGTTGCTGACGGTGATCGCGCGGCCCCGGCCCAGGCGGATGCTGAGCTTCTGCGTGCGTAGCGACGTCG
>JBBITV010000445.1:0-3600 GCA_037440585.1 Chloroflexota bacterium | reverse complement strand
GCGACGCGACCTGTCAGATCTGTCACCAAACGCAGCCGGAGACTCGCAGCCACACGGTGGTCTATATCACGAATCTCGGCGAGCGCGTTTTCCGCAACGTGAATCCTATTGCCAATGCCAGCGAGTGCCATACGTGCCACGATCCCAAAAACAAGATCAACGGCGTGCTCATCACCGATGTCTCCCTCGCCGAGATAGACGCCCAACTGGCCGCCGACCTGCGGCTTAATATTGCGTTGTCAATGGCAGGCATTCTGCTTGCGGCCATTGCGGTCAACCTGACCATGAACCTGGTGGTGACGGGGAAAGTAGAACGCTTCATCGCCACCGTGCGTCGCTTTGGACAGGGCGACTTCGATCAACGCGTCCCGGTGCACGGATCCGACGAGATCGGACAACTGGCCAGCGCGTTCAACCAGATGGCCGAGAGCCTTTCGGCGCTGAACAGTGTTGCAGCCACCGTCAGCCACTCGCTACACTTGAATGAAATCCTCTCAGATGCGCTGGACGAAGTGTTGGACATTACCGGCATTGAAGCTGGCGCTATTTGCCTGGTGGACGAGGAAGCGGCGGTATTGCGCATGAGCGTGCAGCGCGGCCTGTCCGAAGCATCGGCCCAGGCGTTGGCGGTGATGCCTATAGACGGCACTTTTGCGGGCGAAGTGGTGCGCTCAGGTGAGCCCGCTGCCGAGCGCCGCATCGACAACGACCCACACTGGACTGTGACGATGGACGAGGGTATTCAGGCGGTCGTCTGCGTGCCACTCAAATCGAAGGACAAGGCGCAGGGCGTGATGTTGGTCATGAGTCCCCGGCCGCGTCCCCTGTCCCGGCAGGGTGTCGAACTGCTCCTGGCGATTGGACACCAGATCGGCGTGGCCATTGAAAACGCCCGGCTCTACGAGGCACTGGAAAAGAAGGAGGCCCTACGGGGCGAGTTGCTGGAGAAAGTCATCGCCGCTCAGGAAGACGAGCGCAAGCGTATCGCCCGCGAATTACACGATGAATTAGCCCAGACGTTGACTGCCCTCAGCATGAGCATGGAGGCGGCCGACCTGGTCATCCCGCCGGAGCTGTCGCAGGTCAAGGCCCAGTTCCAACGAACCAAAGCGCTGGCCGACCGGACGCTGGAGCAGACCCGCAAGATGATCCTTGACCTGCGTCCGACGATGCTGGACGACCTGGGCCTGGTGCCGGCGATCCGTTGGTTTGCTGAGAGCCGCCTGGAACCGCTAGGGGTGCAGGTCGATCTGCGGGTGACGGGACCGAAGCGCCGCCTCAAGCCGGAGGTGGAAACGGCGCTGTTCCGGATCGTCCAGGAAGCGATCAACAATATCGCCAAGCACGCGGCTGCCTCGCAGGCGACGATCCAGCTTGGGTTCGAGGACGGCCACGTGGTTGGGGTCGTAGAAGACAACGGCCAGGGGTTCGACCTGGACGAGGGCTTACTTTCTGAAGACAAGTCGCGCCGGCTCGGCGTCGTGGGGATGCGTGAACGGGCGACACTGTTTGGGGGGACGTTGAGTATTCATTCACGCCCTGGCCTGGGGACACGTGTGATCGTCGATTTTCCAGTCGATCTTCCAGTTGATCCTCCAATTGAAGGGGAGGTGATGGGCGGTGAGCCAGATTCGAGTATTGGTGGTTGACGACCATACTATCGTGCGTGAGGGGGTGCGGATGCTGCTGGCGGCCCAGCCAGGGATTGAGGTTGTCGGCGAGGGCGCCAATGGGTTTGAAGCAGTCCAGAAGGCCCGCGAGTTGCGACCCGACGTGGTGATCATGGACATTGCGATGCCAGGCATGACCGGGCTTGAGGCGACACACTTGATCAAGCAGTCCGATCCCGAAATCCAGGTCCTGGCGCTGACGGTCCATGAAGGCGAGGAATACTTTTTCCGGCTGTTGAGCGCGGGCGGCTCCGGTTACGTGCTCAAGGGGGCAGGTTCGGCGGACCTTATCGCCGCCGTCCAGGCCGTCGCCCGAGGGGACGTGTTCCTGTCGCCGACCGTGGCCAAGAAGCTGGTGTCCGATTATCTTGCCCGTGTTGGTTCCGGCGAGGAACAGGACAGCTATGGCGGCTTGACTGCCCGCGAGCAGGAGGTCTTAAAGCTCCTGGCGGAGGGATACACGGCCAAGGAGATTGCGGACAAGCTGGTATTGAGCGTCAGCACGGTCCAGACGCACCGGACGCACATCATGCGGAAGCTGAATCTGCATAGCCGGGTGGAGTTGATCAAGTATGCCATCCGGCGTGGGTTGATCGATATGGATGCATGAGGCATGGCAGAGCCAGACAGAGAAGTAAGGTTAGCTCCCGCGTACCACCGAGGTCAGGATAGCCAGCACGGCGACTCCGCTCGCCACGAGGAAACTGGCATCGATGGCGTCGAATAGAGCCGTGGCCGAGCCGGTCGCCTGGCCGTGGGCGAGGACGGTGGTGAAGATGGCGCCCGCCAGCCCGACGCCCAGAACCATGCCTACGTTGCGTGCCGAGGCCAGGATACCAGCGGCGATCCCCTGCCGGTGGCGTGGTGCCGCACCCATCAGGGCGCTGTTGTTCGGGGAGATGAAGATGGCGGTGCCCAGACCGGTGACGGCCAGTGTACCAGCCACCTGGCTCAGGGGCGACTGGGGTCCCAGGCGCGACAGCAGGAACAGCCCAACGGCCATGATTGCCATGCCGAGGGTGCTCGGCAGCCACGACCCAATCCGGTCCGATAGGGTCCCGCTCAGGGGTGCCGTGATGGCCATGATGAGTGGCTGGGCGGTAAGAAGCAGGCCGGCCTGGGCCGGGCTGAGGCCACGGCCCTGGATGAGGTAAAACGGCATCAGGAATATAATCCCATAAACGCAGATATAGTTGAGTAGCGCGCTGGCAGTGGCCGCCGAGAAGAGGCGGCTCCGGAACAGGCTCAGGTCGAGCATGGGGTGGGGCGTACGCCGTTCAACAACCAGGAACACACCCAGTAACAGCACGGCTGTGGCCAGCAACGCCAGGATGGCCGGCGAGGTCCAGCCCCAGGCGTGACCCTGGTTCAGCCCCAGGAGGAGGGCCACCAGCCCGGCCATGAAGAGGAGAGCGCCGGCCACGTCGAATGGTTCTGGCCGCTCGGCGGGGAGGTCGTGGGGGATGAAGCGCAGGCTGAGCAACAGGGCGGTCAGGCCAACCGGGACGTTGATATAGAACACGGCGCGCCAGCCAAACTGAGTGGTCAGCCACCCGCCCAGGGCCGGGCCGACGAGGAGGCCCAGGTAGGTCATCGTTGCCTGCAAGCCAAGCGCCTGGCCACGCTGGGCCGGTGGGAAGTTTTTGGTCAGGATCGCCGGGGAGTTGGCAAAAAGCATCGCCGCCCCCAGCGCTTGCAGCGCCCGAAAGGCGATGAGCGCTCCCGCCGTTGGCGCAAGGCCGCACAGGGCTGAGCTAAGCACGAACACCACGAAGCCGGAGACGTACACAGGTTTATGGCCGCGCAGGTCGCCCAGGCGACCGACGCTCAACAACAACCCGCTGACCACCAGCAAGTAGATCGTGACCACCCATTCGATGGTGGCGATGTCGCTGCCGAATGCCCGGTTCACCACCGGCAGCACGGTATT
>JBBITV010000444.1:0-3601 GCA_037440585.1 Chloroflexota bacterium | reverse complement strand
AGGTAGAGTCCGAATAGCGGTGCCAGGGTAAGCAAAGAAATCCATGGCCCAATTTGCCAGAGGGTGCCCATGATCGCGCCGACGCAGAGCATCAGGAAGTCGACCATGATGTTATTCAGGTTGATTGTCTCGGTCTCGCGCAAGCTTACCTGCCGGTAGACCATCACCATCAGCGTGACCAGCGCAGTTTCAAATACGATGAATGTGAGAATTGCCCCGGTCAGGGTCAACAGGTTTGCCAGTGAGCCCAGGGGCGGTGGCTGGCGGTCGAAGCCGTAGTAGACCAGCGCTGCCAGGCGCGCGCTCAACGTGTACTGGGCGATATTGAACGCGGGCTCCAGAAAGCGGCGCGGCGGCTTGCGCAAGACGGCCAGGGGCAGGTGGGCTATGGCGATGATCGGCGCCAGCCAGACCTGGGGCAGGATCACTACACTGGCGAAGATAAAAGCCGGCTTGGCGTTGTAATAAGCACGGCCCTGGTATGTGCGCATCAGCATGAAGGTCGCGCCGATGATGAACAAAGTCAGCCACAGGGCCGGCACCAGATAGGCGCTTTGCAGGTCAAGGTTGCGAAGTGAGTCCAGCAACAGCACACCGCCAGCCATGACAACGACCGCCGCATAGAGCTTGAACCAGATAGACTGGCCCAACTTCTCCTTTTCGCCGGGTACCGCCTGCTCTGCTGGCCGGGTCACCTCACGTTTCAGGCCAGACGGGCGCCGGAGGAACTGCGCCAACAGATTACCAAGACTCCCTATAGCAAACGTTTTAGACCGCATGTGTGTTAGGCGGTACCTGACCTGGTCCGGGTTCAGGTGTGGCTCGGCATCCGGGAGCAATGCTACAGCCCCAGCCACCATGGCCGACGCCGCTGCGATTTCTAACAATTATCTAACCGCGAAGAAACGCTCCTTTTACAACGAAAGCATATACTTGAATCAGAGTCAGTCGGGTGGGCTATGCCTTTCGACAATCCTGGCGTCGGCACTCATCGGCGAGGCGGGGAGGAAGAGAGCCGACGAGCTAGATAGCTACCGACCTCAAAACAGAAGGAGCAGATAAGAGCATGACGCTCAACCAGGCGTAATTCTACTCAAAACCAGGCCGGAATGCAAGGCATCACCTATTGGTCCGCGCCAGATTTTAGGCGAACCCCCAGCCAGGTTTCCTAAGCCTGTCTACAAGGAGTAGCACTTTATGTTGACATTAAACCGCAGCAGCCGTAGACGACCGCCCTCTGCACTGGCGATCGCAGCTCTACTATTGATTGGCCTGGCAGTCTTCTCCGGCTCAGCCCTGGCCGGTGACGGCCAGCCGCACCAATACGCCGAGTTCCGGGTACCAGTGGCGCCAGACCTCTCGCCGGTCGGGCCCTTGCCGGATGTGCAGATACCAGGCGCCAGACGGCATGCTGCGCTCTCCGCCCGAGCCGCTGGTCGTACCCAGGCTCCCCGGGATATGCGGGTCCTGGTCATCGCTGGCGATGCCAGCGAACCAAACCATAAAGCTATCACTGGATTTCTGAGCCAGATCGGCATCCCCTACACCAGTTTCATCGCCAGCCGCCAACGCCTGACGCCTGAGATGCTGTCCATAGGCGACTACGGATTTTTCTATGCAATCATCCTCACTACCAGCAACCTGGCCTTTTTCAATCCAGAGACCCACCAATGGGAGAGCGCTTTCGATTTGGACGAGTGGAACATCCTCTGGTCCTACGAAGCCGAGTTTAACATTCGCCAGGTTACCTTCTACACCTATCCGAATCAATTGTATGGCCTGCGCCTGCTGCGCACCGCTAATACCACGGCTAACCCTCTCGACGGCATCCTCACCGAGGCCGGCAGGCAAATCTTCTTTTACCTCAACACGGCGCGGCCGTTGCAGATCCGTTATGCGTATACCTACCTGGCTGCTCCGGCAGATGTGGCGACTGTCCCGCTCCTGACCACAACTGAGGGCGAGATCCTCGCCGCACTTTATCGCGCCCCTGACGGACGTGAAAACCTGGCGCTGACGGCGGCCAACGGCCCGGACCTGATTCACTCCCTTGCTCTGTCCTACGGCGTGATCAATTGGGTCACGCGTGGCTTGTTCGTCGGCGAGCGTCACGTCTACCTGAACCCGCAGATACAGGATGTGTTCCTGGCGAATGCTTTATGGGACATTTCGAACGAATCACCGTACAGCGGGCCCGTCTATCGCCTGAACGATACCGACCTGGAGAGCAGCGTTAAATGGCAGCAACGTATCCAGTCAACACGGCCCGTCGCCCGCAACCTCCGGTTGGAACTGGCCTATAGCGGGGAGGGCACCACCGGTATCTACCGTAACGACTCACTGACTCCGGGTGCAGCCTATTACCAGGCCGCGTTCAAGTGGGTGAATCGGACCTTTTCTCATGCCAACCTTGACTGGTCGAATTACAGCGAGGCCCGTATCCTCATCGAATGGAACCGTGACATTGCCGTCCGGCTCCGCCTGAGCATCATCAGCGATGAAGCGCTGGTCACTCCGGGCATGTCTGGCCTCTACAACCCTGAGGTCATGCGTGCGGCCAGCCGGCTGGGTACAAAATACGTCCTGGGCATCGCGTCGCGGCCCTGGGAAGCCAATCCTGCCCCCCACGCCGGGATTTTCGACTGGATCCAACCCGACATCCTGATCATCCCGGCCCACCCAACCAACCTGTATCACAACGTCTCCACCCCCGAAGAGTGGACTTCCGAATACAACTATTACTACCGTGACTACTGGAGGCGCGATCTACGTTATGCCGACATCCTGAACTACGAAAGCGACATCATCTTGCGCTACCTGCTCAAGTACGATATCGACCCGCTTATATTCTACCAAGCCAATCTCCGCAGCTACGACCGAGTCCATTCGGTTCTAACCGACTTGCTGGACAGCGTCATCGCCAAATACAGCGCACTGTACACTTTACCCATCGTCAGCCCGACGATGCAACAGATTGGCCAGAAAATGTCTGCCCGTACCCTGTTGAGCCGCGCGTGGCTGGGCGCAACGCTGGAACCGGGTAAACAAATCACGCTCTACGCCGACAAAAACGTCCAGGTGCCGCTGACCGGCATATCGAGCGGGGCAAACACAGAGGTCTATGGCGGTCAATCGATCAGCACCCTCACCCTCACTGCCGGGACGCCGGTAACGGTACCGGTGGCTGCCGCCCCCTAGGCAGGGCCCCCGTTTTCTCGGAGAAAACGGGGGCTGGCACACCGTAGAAATTTCTCACAATCATCTAACGCTTTGCTTACGAACAAAAGACTCGTCTGTGGTACATTAAAACCAATACAGTTCAGTTAGAATTGGAGGGTAATTCAATGAATCGCACACACAGTTCAAGTCACTCGTGGTGTCGATCCTGGTCCGGCTGGGCCTGATCCTGGCTATTCTCGTGACCTCGACGTCTGTCGTCCTGGCCGGCGGAAAGAAAGACAAAGACAAGCGCAAGCACACTGTCCGGCATGGTCCGGTCGAGCCGGAACGCACGCCGACCAGGCCACAGCAAGCGGTTCGCAACGTTCGGGCCATGCGACCTGTGGCGGCCGAGTTTCAGGGTATTCATCAGGCTGACCCC
>JBBITV010000443.1:3371-3606 GCA_037440585.1 Chloroflexota bacterium | reverse complement strand
CAGGCCGGTGGCAATCGCCCAGACTGGCACGCTCAAGAGGGCTATCAGCAATGCGTTTTTTCTGAGAAACTTGTACTTGAGGCAAGCCATTGAATGCAGGGAAGGGGATTGGATGGTCCGGGTTTCTCGGAGAAGGGCGTCTATGGCCCGGCAGGCTTGCCGAATTGAGATTTTTCTCACCGGCAAGACGCTCCTTTCGAGTAGTTCACAGTCAATAGACGGCACGCCATTGTGA
>JBBITV010000443.1:0-3358 GCA_037440585.1 Chloroflexota bacterium | reverse complement strand
CTCAGGCCTCACACATCAAGTATACTATCAGTGTCAAGTTTTAACCCAATTACGACTCTATCTGGACCAACTTCAGACCTTTTAGTGATAGAATAGTTGCCAAAGTGCGTGATGCGCGATAAAGTGAACCGGGGCTCACGCATCACGCAGGAGGTCACATGCTAGGCCTGGACACGGTAGGCGCTCTTCTCAAACAACTCGAGGCCGAACCTATCAAAGCTACGGTTATACGCTGCCTCAATCGCCGGCACAAAGAGGCCCATTGCACGCTATGCCTGGTGTGCCCAACCGGCGCCATCCGGCAGGGCCAGGATATCGCGGTGGACGCTGATCTGTGTGTTGGCTGCGGCTTCTGCGCCGCCCAGTGCCCAACCGAGGTCTTTCGCCTCGATGGCGTAACCGACGGGGACGTGCTGCGTTCCTGCCGCAGCCTTGCAGCCTACGGCAAAAACCAACCGCTGGAGTTCGCCTGCAAGCGCAAACCTGACCCCGGCGTGACGCGGTCGGAGGCAGCCGGTGTCATTGTGCTGTCTTGCCTGGCGCGGCTCTCCGCGCCATTGCTGCTGGCGGTCGTCGCGCAAGGTGCACCGGAGGTCTGGCTGGACGACTCGCTGTGCGCCGCATGTCCTATCGGCAGTGTCCACGTGGGCATTGCCCACGCCGCCGAAGCTGCCAACCGGACACTCGCCATCTGGGGTCGCAAACCTGCCGTCCACACCGCAGTGGGGGCCAGCGGCCCCCACACTCCAACGGAGGGGGCCGCGGCTGAGGGATTGTCGACAGTGCAACGCCGGGCACCCGTCGTCGATCCACGTACCCCGACCGGCTCACGGCGCGACTTCTTTGAGATGCTGCGCCAATCGGCGTCGCGCGGGCTGGGTGGCTTGCTATCGGGCCTGCCGGCGGAAAGTGAGATGCCCCCGGCGAAATCCCGCGAGTTGCCACACCACCGGCCCGCGGCCCGGCGACTGCTCAACCAGGTGGCAGTCCTGCTCGGGCCGCCGGGTGCCGGTGACCCTGCGGCAGGCTCAGGGCAGGCGGTGGACATGCGGGGCTTGCCCTTCGCCGACGTTGCCATCGACGAGACGTGTACCGGCTGCGGCTTATGCGCGACCTTTTGCCCCACTGGCGCCATCGAATTCCGTAGCGACGGCAAGTATTTCACGCTGTTCTTCGCTATCCAGGACTGTGTTGCCTGCGGTCTCTGCGCGCTGGGCTGCCCCAGCCACTCGGTGACAGTCTCCCAGCAGTTCCCGGTGCAGCGGCTGACTGCCTCGATACCGGTGCCGTCGCGCTCGGGAGCGCTGGCCCCTTGTATCCAATGTGGCACCCTGACCACCGTGCGTGAGGGTGAGACGCCACAGTGTTGGGTTTGTACTGAGCAGGGTAGACAGGTACACAGGTACACAGGGAAACAGGGAAACAGGGTAAGCGAGTAAGTTCACCCTGGTCACCGTATTTCCCTGTGTACCTGTGTACTTGTGTACCTGTGTACCTATCTGCCTGGCATCGTTCAGGGTAGATACGTGATCCGCAGCACCGGGGGCGCTGTGGCATCCCAGGCAAAGATGTGCCGCGTGCGCGGGCGCGCTGCGTCGCCGTCCAGGCGGAACGATACTCGCCTGGTGGATGTCAGCCGGTCTTGAAGCGCGCGGAGTCCAGCGGCATCGAATCGCAAGGTGTTGACCCGATTCACAGCCAGGTCAGCATCCTGGAGAGCAGGGGTGAGGCTGGCGACGACGGAGGCGTTGTGAATGTGCCAGTAACCTAGCTGCGTCCAATCGCGGTCTACGGTGCTGTTCAGGAGCTGGACGCGCCATACACCGCCAGCAGCCTGGCTCATGTACTGTCCGTTCCGGCCGCGCAACTCGAGCTCGGCATTGAGGATGCGAGTGCCAGACGGGAGCGACGACAGGTCGAACTGGGTGACGCCGTGGAAGATGTCCGGGCGGTCAGGCCGCGCGTCGGCGCCAGTGTAGAGGTTGGGATCACCTAGCTGATTACCGAGGGTATTCAAACTCCGCACATAGCCTGTGACGTTCCGCTCAGCCCGGATCACCATTGTCACCGGGGACGGGGTAGGTGTTGCCCGCGGCCGTGTGGTCGCGCTGGCTTCCAAGATTAAGCCGTACCCATCCTGAATGCGGGCGACGTTGACAATGGTGGCTGCACGAGTGACTCGGACGCCGAACCGCATCTGAGCCAGGCTGTGTGCTGGAGATAGACCACGCCACCGGATTTCCCGCGCTGTGGCGTCGTATTCGATCGGGCCGCCACTCCCTGCCCAGGCGGACCCATCAATGTAGTCCACCCCATCAGGCAGATGATCGGTAACCACAGCCGTGGTATCTAAGCCACCCGAGTTCCGAATGTCCAGGGTGTAGGTAATGATGTCGCCCGGGTCGGCCAGGGCCGTGTTCGCCGTCTTGGTCGAGGAGCGCAGGTCTGGTGCAATCACGGTGGACCGGGCAGAGCGCGTGAAAGCCGGATGGACGCCATCCTGAATGGTCGCGACGGCGTCGATAAGGGTGCCGTTAGGAACCGGACGGTTCACAAGCAGGGCGAAGGTGACCTGCCGGGTGGCGCCAGCGGGTATCTCGCCGTGCCAGCGGATGGTGTTGGTGCCGGCGTCATACGTAGCACCGCCGGTCATGCTACCCTCGACGTAACGGGTATGGGCTGGAACCGGCACGCTGGCCTGTGCCGCAGCCATGATCGTACCGGTGTTAGTGAGCGTAAGGCGATAGTCCAATTGGGCACCAGGCTCGACCGCCGGCCGGCTTACACTGAACTGGGACGGTGTCAAGTCCACGACGTTGACCCGCGTTACCGCCGTGCGGATAAGGGGCCGGCCGGTGCCGTCGTCAATGGTGACGGTATTCGTGATGACTGTGTCACTGGCCAACCCGGGCTCGACGGTCGCGCGGAAGCTGATCCGCGTGGCTGGGACAGGCGTAAGCCGGATGACCAGGCCGTCGTGGACAAACGGCTGATTGTGAACGATGGTCAGCCCCTCTGAGCCGTCGGAGTTCTGGATGCCGACGGTTGCCTCGTTGAGACGATCGCCCTGCATGGTCAAATACTGGAAGGTGATGGAGCCATCTGCCTTGAGGATCACCTGGAAGGTATACTGGAAATTCGTCCCCAGGCGGGGCACGCCGATCCACGAGACGACCAGCGTGTCGGTGTGGTTGGTCCAGTAATATAGCGCCCCTGTGTTGGTCAGAGTCAGATCGTCCCAGAACGCAGCGACAAGATTGCGGGGCGCATCGGGATTCGGTAGCTGTTTGTTTTGATAGTCGATGTTGGTGCTGGTAAAGCTGAGCCAGCCGTTGCTGCAAACCCGGAAGGTCTGGAA
>JBBITV010000442.1:3416-3624 GCA_037440585.1 Chloroflexota bacterium | reverse complement strand
CCGATGGCTGCGCCCCACGACGTACCTGGCCTCCAAGGTGGTCATGCCCCTCAACCAGATTCTCTTTTTCGCTTTTCTAGGCATGTACGCCACCGGGCGCGACAACACCAGCTTTTACGTCATCGGCAACGCGGTACAGATCGCGGCGATCAACGGCATCTTTGGTGTCACCATGAGCATCGGCGGCGACCGCTGGGAGGGGACGCTG
>JBBITV010000442.1:0-3385 GCA_037440585.1 Chloroflexota bacterium | reverse complement strand
TTCGCCGGGCGGGCTTTCTTCCACGTGATTGACGGCATGTTCGGGGTGATCCTGGGACTGGCGTGGGGTGTGGTATTGTTAGGACTCGACCTCTCGCACACTGACCCGCTGGCGCTCGGTCTGACCATCTTGATTACCACCTTCAGCACCTCGGGCTTGGGACTGCTGATGGGCTGCCTGAGCCTGATCACGGTGAATGTGATGTTTATCAACAACACCGTCTACTTCTTACTCCTCGTGTTTAGCGGAGCCAACATCCCGGTGGCAGCCCTGCCCGGCTGGATGCAGGCCATATCCCAGGTCCTGCCGCTGACGCGTGGTATCGCCTCGGCGCGGGAGATTATCGCCGGGGGCAGCCTGGCCCAGGTGGCCCCACTGCTGGCCAGCGAGCTGCTCATCGGCGTCGTGTACATTTTCCTCGGCTACAGCCTGTTCCGCTGGTTCGAGTTCCAGGCCAAACGGCGCGGCACCCTGGAAGCAGTGTAGATGGTTCAGCGAATCGCACAGGCCACTTCCGACTACCCACGCCAGTTCTGGCTGCTCTTCTGGGGCACCCTGATCGACCGCATCGGCGGCAGCATGGTCTGGCCGTTTATGACGATCTACATGCGCCAGCGGCTTGGCGTTTCCCTGACCACGGTCACCCTGTTGTTCACTTTGAACTCAGCCGTCAGCCTGGTCGCCACGTCGGTTGCGGGGCCGGTGGTGGACCGCTTCGGCCGCAAAGGGGTGATGGTGCTGGGGCTGGCCGCCAGCGGCGCCCGGTGGGTAGCGATGAGCGTGGCGGGCACGCTTGAAGTATGGGTTATCCTGACACTGATTGATGGAGTTTTCAGCCCGCTGTATCGCATCGGCGGCGACGCGATGGTGGCCGACCTGGTCGAGCCGGAGCGGCGGATAGAAGCTTACGCACTATTGCGGATGATTGCCAACCTGGGGGTAGCCATCGGCCCGGCCATTGGCGGGTTCGTCACCGTGGTGTCCTATGCGCTGGCCTTCTACAGCGCGGCCCTGGCGAACGCCATCTTCGCCGCGTTGATTCTGTTCTTCGCGTACGAGACCGTGCCACAACTGGCCGGGACCTCGGCCGCTGCCCATGCCGATGGCGGCTACGGCCACATCCTGGGTGACCGGCCTTTCCTGGCTTTCTGCGGAGTATACACCCTGGCCGGGATGGCCTACTCCCTGATGATGGTGTTGCTAGCCGTCTACGTCAAAGAGAACTTTGGCGTGCCAGAGAATCAGTACGGTTTCATTATGGCAACTAATGCACTCATGGTCGTACTTCTCCAATTCGCTACGACTCAGATCACCAAGCACTACCACCCTCTCCCGGTGCTGGCTATCGGGTCTTTGTTCTACGCCGTGGGGGTGGGCAGCGTCGCCCTGGGGTGGAATTTCCCCACGTTCCTGCTGAGCATGGTGATCCTCACCATCGGCGAGATGATCATGATCCCGACCTCGACGACGCTGACGGCGAATCTGGCCCCGCCGGACATGCGCGGGCGGTACATGAGCGTCTATGGCTTGACCTGGGGGATCGGGTTCGGGATCGGACCTGTGATCGGCGGGTTCTTGAACGATAACCTGGCGCCGGTAGCAGCCTGGTACGGCGGCCTGGCGATGGGGCTGGCGGCGGCAGTAGGGTTCGTCTGGCTGGCGCGCGTGTTGCGGGTGCGGGAGTCTACGCCAGCAAATGCGTTGGAACAGGCATGAGAGAATCAGCCGAGGCGAAGAAGAAGTTGTGCCAGCCGGTGAACATGCTTTTCACTTTCGTGTGGCTGATCGTTGAAGAGACCCATGCTGGGCGTGCGCTCGATTGGAGAATCTGCCGCTCCGGTCCTGAGAAGCAGGCACTGCTGCGCAAGTGTAGGACTCTAGCCATCTGAACAGAATCGAGCAAAACGATCGGCTGCCTGGAGGTGCGAGTGACGCTCCAAGACTGCGCTCCGGCCTTGACTTGCCAGGCCCTCACGATAAATTGTATCTTGAGCCAGAAGCGAAATGGCGTCAGCCAGCGCCCGAGGATCGCCGGGGGGCACCAGCAGACCTGTCCGCCCATTCTCGACGATCTCAGGGATGCCCCCGACAGCCGAGGCAACGACAGGCACCTGGCAAGCCAAGGCCTCGAGGGCCGAGAGCGAGGTCGCCTCAACCACTCCTGCAGAAGGCACTGAAGGAATCAGTACGATGTGCGCGGCGGCGTACAATTCGGGCATCTGTGCATGGTCGATGTTGCCCAAGAACCGGACCCTCTTTTCTAGTTTCTCTCGCTTGATCAACGCCTCGATACGCCGTCGATCCGAGCCCTCGCCCGCCAACAACAGCATAATCGGTGCGCCGGTATTCGTTTTTTCCGGCAAATGTACGAGGGCCTCGACAGCGAACAATACACCGTTCTTCGGGGTCAGACGGCGAGGACACAGAAGTGTAAAAGCTGACTCGTCCAGACCCCAATGCCGCCGTAGATCAGCGCGCCGAGGCTCCGGCAAAGGCCGAAACTGATCGACGTCCACGAAGTTATGCATCACCTGAATCTCGGGCCGAGGGCTGTCGCTCCCAAGCACAGAATACACGTGAGCACGGAGCCGGCTGTCGACGGTGAGAATGCGATCCACACTCCGGTATCCGCGCTGTTCCTCATCCCAGAACCACCGCTCTACACGCGATCCGCGCCTGACACTACCCATCGAGACGAATTCGTTCGTCTGGTCACCGTGGACGGTCAAGATAACTGGACAAGCCTGCGTGCGCGGCAGACGGGCCAGAACGTTTGCCACCGAAACGTCCTGTACGCTGATTGCATCAAATTTGCTCCTGACCAGGCATGGCTGCACGACCCCTGCTAAGAGAAACTGGGTCAGGCGGTAGTTCACCCACCAGGGCCAATCGCCGGCCCGTGTTCCAAGGAGCCGCTTTAGAGTGTAGCCAGGCGCTTTAATGAGCAGCACATCAAGCCAGGCACCCCAAGCGGACCGGGAAACAATCTGAATCTGATGCCCAAGCTGAATCAGGCCGCGCGTGAGATTGGCGATATGGCCTGACTTGCCGCCAAGGTGAGGCTGGCGGTCAGATGAAAGGATCAGGAATCGCACCGCTCTGAACCCTCAGCAATCTTCCGGGCCTGCAGGTATGACGCAAAAGCGAAATACTTGAAAGGCACACTCTCGGCCCACCGGTCGATCATTCTGAAGAATTGCAAAGCCCACGGGGGAGGGAATAGCGTGAACCGGCCCCAATTCAACACACCGATGATGGTATCACCCCTTATGGCACTTACCGCGAGCCGATGTCGCTCCAGAAGGCGCCGTTATGCGAAGGGCGTCCGGTACTTGATGGGCGGTTGTGCAGGTTGCTCCATGCCGATCAGCGCCCGTAAACGGGT
>JBBITV010000441.1:0-3628 GCA_037440585.1 Chloroflexota bacterium | reverse complement strand
CGCTGGGCGCCGGTGCCATGTACGATGTAGATCGGGCGCCCGGCCGCGTTGCGGATGGCGTCTTCGGGGCTGTGCGCCAGCAAGTCAACCCCTGAAACGACGCGGGCCATGAAAATGCCGCCCGGTGCAAGGACCGTGGGGTAATTATTCCGGGCCAGCTCTTCGTTCATGATCTGCAGCAGATTGGAGTACGGCGAGTCGACGAACGCGGCGGGAACACGCGGCTCCTGGGCGAAGGCGATGAGCGTGCTGCCCGCGCCGAGGGAGACCCCGTACAGGCCGGCCCGCTGTGGCGTGATCCCCTTCACTTTGACGAGCCAGTCCCACGCACCCAGGACATCTTGATATTCTTTGTTGCCGATGGCTGTGCGCCCATTGTCAATGTCCGACTGGCCGTGGTTGCGCATGTCGTAGAGCAGGACGTTGAAGCCGTTGCGGTGCAACATGCCCGCCGGCACGAGCACCACCGCGTCGCACTTGCACGAGCTGAAACCGTGGGTCACCACCACCGCCGGATCCGACGGCGCGCCCGCCAGGTACCAGCCCGCCAGGGTGATCCCCGGCTGGCGGCTGGGGATGCGCACGTTTTCGTACGTCGGGACTTCATAAGGCGCGGTATCAAACGCCTGCCACGCGCCCCATCTCACCTTGAAATCACCTGGCGTGTTCGGTGCGTTCTCGCTCCCGCCGGGCGTGACGACGGAAAGCTGGTTGTAGATCAGGTACCCCGCGCCCAGGTAGGCAGCAGCCAGCAAGAGCAGGAGGGCGCCAAGGGTGAGGAGGAGAACTTTTGTCTTCATATGCCATCGATCCAGCTATGCTGCCGGGGATGAGTTGCAGATTAACCAATAAACCGAGCAATCCCGGACACCCAGAAGGCGCGGCTCGCCTCCCGCAAACTCGCCGGAGATCAATGATACTGACGGCAAACACTTGGCGACGAACTGAGCCGGCTTTGAACCGCGGTGACTCGTCGCCAGCATCCGCAACGGGCATCAAGTGCCCGTGCTAAGAGCGGCGCCGGATAACATCCGGCTTGGCGAACGGAAGTGTTGGGCAGTTGGCGCGTGCCCACAGGCCAGTCCAGCCCGATTGATCGGGCGCTGCTCTTAGCACGGCGATTTCATCGCCGTTGCGGACGTGGCTGGACATGCCTGCGCTACGACAAATCACCTGACTTCTGTCATCCCAATGGTCTGACGCGGCGAAGTCTCTTTGGCCCGTACTGTTTGCCGACTTATCCTCCCCCATCCCCTCCACCAACAACTGCACCTCCACCGCATCATCGTAATCCAGCTTCGGGTCCGCCGCCAGCGCCGGGTCCCGCTCCCCGCGCAGGATGGCTTGCAGCCTGGGAATCAGCGCCCTGGCCCAGGGTTCCGCAACCGCGCCTGAGACTTGGGCCAGGATTTGTTCCGCCTCATTAATTTGCCCTGCCGGATGGCCTGAGCCACCAGCGCACACAGCTTCGCGCCTGGATTCTGATTCTCCCCACCCGCACGCCGGTACGCCAGGTAGCTCTGGATGGCCTGTCCCCGCGCCTGGGCGGCGGCCTGGGGATTGCCGGTGGCCTGTTCCAGGTCGTGGAGAATGTCCCACATCTTCCAGGGCTCAGCCGCGTGGCCGAAGGGCTTGTTGCACTCAATCGCCCGGAGCAGCTCGCGGCGGGCTTCGTCGTATCGTTGCAGCTTGATGAGGGTATTGGCCAAGTTGTTGCGGGCCCGCCCCTCACTGATCAAGTCTTGCAGTCGCCGCCGCGCAGGTTGCGGGAGCCCACCCAGACGCTCAAGCCCTGGCCTTCGAGGGCCAGGCGCAAGTCTTTGACGAATGTGTCGTCTTTGGTGGCGTGGGAGATGAAGATGGCGGCAGAGCTCATGGGACCCCCTTGAAACCAGACTCAACAGGTCCTGGTCACATGATTCGCAATACCGCATAATTCACTTTGTCACCCTGAGCGGAGCGAAGGGTCTCTGCTCCGTTGCGCCGCGACTTTCATTATAGCCAGGGGATGCTTCGCTTCGCTCAGCATGACAAAGCGAATTATGCGGTATTGCCATGATTCCATTGATCCTTCTTGCATCTACTTCATGGCGCCTGTTCGTAAAGTCGAAGTTCAGGCATAGGGAAGTGGCTGGGGTTGTAGGTCACCAGCATCAGGCCATGCTGGATAGACGTAGCGCCAATAATGGCGTCTGGTTCGTCCAACGTGACCCCCTGGCTCCGATAGCGGCGAACGTACTCTCCGGCCAGGTCAGCAATGGCAGAGTCCAACGAGTAGGCGAGCATGGAATCCAGTAAACGCAGCGTCGCCTCCCGCTCATGGTCGCGCATGTCTTCGATAGTCTCGGTGCGTGTAATGGTCGCGATGCCCACCTGGCCCTCTAGCACTAATGTTGCCAGGAGTTCGGTCGTCGGTAGATGACGTCGGAGATGGCGAATGAGGACACACGAATCCACAAGGAAGTCAGGCACCGGCTTCCTCCGGCCACACAAGTTCGTGGCGCCAGGTGGACCTGATCTCGCGTAACCAACGGTCGATGTCCTCGGGCGTGGCCAATTCGGGATGACTGGCGTCATCCCAGGCTCCGGCTGTTTCTTTGAGGACAGCCATCAACTTCAACTTGCGCACAAACTCTTCCGTTGCCCGAGCAATCACCTGATTGCGCTTGCGTGGCGGCACGTATTTGTCTAGGTCCTCAAGTAATCGGACGGGGAGAGTCACGTTTACACGCCTGGTCGCTGTTTTGGGCATGGGTGTCTCCTATCACTCCATTCTGGTGGATATAGTATACACCATTTCCATACAGAAGTAAACACCTTGTAAAGAATTTGAGACCTCAAGGAGCTCAGCCCAGGCTGCCTGCCCGTTCCGCCAGCAAAGCTTCGATCTGCGCAATTTCCTCAGACGTCAAATCCCAATCGCCGGCCGGGGCGATTTCGGCAATCTGGGCTGGCCGGCGCGCGCCGACGATGGCCGAAGTCACCTCCGGGCGGCGCAGCACCCAGGCCACCGCCAGTTCGCCCAAGGTTTTGCCATGTCGCCGGGCGATGGGTTTCAGTTTCTCAATGAATGCCAGATTGGCCGTCAGCTCCGGCTCCCGGAAATGCGCGTCGCGACGGCGCCAATCGCCAGGCGCCAGCGCCGCAATCCGCTCCCGTGTGTACTTGCCCGTGAGCAGGCCCGCCCCCAGTGGGCCGTAGGCCACCACGCCGATCTCGTTGGCCACGCAATATGACAGCAGTTCCTGCTCCACGCCGCGATCCAGCATGTGATATGGCGGCTGCAAAGACGCCACCGGATGGATAGCCTGGGCGCGTTTGATCTGGCTCACGCTGAAGTTGGACACGCCGCCGTAGCGGACCTTGCCCTCCCCGATGAGCCGGGCAATCTCGGCCCATGCCTCTTCGATGTCCACATCTGGGAAAGGCCAGTGGATCTGGTAGAGGTCGATCACATCCACACCCAACCGGCGCAGGCTCTCCTCCGCTTCTCGGCGTACACTCCAGCCCTTCAGCCGGTTGTAGACCTTGCCCGCTTTCGGGTCGTCCCAGACCAGGCCGCACTTGGTAGCGATGATCACCTGGTCACGGCGGCCCTTGATGGCGCGGCCCACAATTTCCTCGGAGT
>JBBITV010000440.1:0-3630 GCA_037440585.1 Chloroflexota bacterium | reverse complement strand
GTTCATGCTATACGTATCCATAATCCAGGCCATTACCTGCGGGTTAGTGCCGATGTCGGGTGCCGGGATGTCGCCATCAGGACTCATGAGGACGCTGATCTCTGAGGCGTAACGCCGCGTCAGGTTTTCGAGTTCTTGTTGGGAGAGTTCTTTGGGGTTGCAGATGACGCCGCCCTTAGCGCCTCCGAACGGCAGGTTAACGACGGCGCACTTCCAGGTCATCCACATCGCCTGCGCCCGGATCTCGTCGAGGGTCACGTCCGGGTGATAGCGGATGCCGCCTTTGCTTGGCCCACGCGCGGTGCTGTGATGAATGCGAAAACCGGTAAAGATCTTGACCGAGCCGTTGTCCATCTTTACCGGGAAATTCACGGTCAGCTCCCGCTTGGGCTTGCGCATCATCTCGCGGATGCCGGCCTTGAGGTCCAGGTAGGCCGCGGCCTTGTCAAATTGGGCCAGTGCCATCTCGTAGGGGTTGAGTTGAACCTGGGCGGGCAGAATCCCCGCTTTTACTTGCTCGCTCACCATTGATGTAGCCTCCTCTTTGAGATGACAAGGTGACAATCTCCGCATCACCTTGTCACCTTGTCACCCCTTCTCTTCATTTCAGCTTTCCTTGTAAAATCTCCGTCGCTAATCCCGGATTCGCCTGCCCCCTCGTTGCCTTCATCACCTGGCCCACCAGAAAGCGCAGTGCCACCTCCTTGCCGCTCCGATAGTCTGCGGCGGCTTGAGGATTGCCAGCAATCACCTGATCGATCACGTCGCCAAGCTGATCGGCATCGCTGATCTGGGTCAGGCCGCGCTCGCGAACGATAATAGTGGCATCCTTTCCCGTGGCAAACATTTCGTCGAATACCATCTTGGCCATACTGATGCTGATATTCCCAGACTGGACCAGCGCCTGGAGCGCGCCAATTTGGGCGGGACGAACCTGAACGGCATCTATCCCCACTTCCTGGGCCTTCATCAGGCGGAACAATTCGCCTGCCACCCAGTTGGCGACAGCTTTGGGTTCGACGCCGGGCGGCGCGGCCTTTACCGCCGCCTCGAAATAGTCGGACACCGGCCGCTCGGCCGTCAGCACTTCGGCATCGTACGCCGACAGGCCGTAGGCAGCCACGAAACGCCTGCGCCGCTCGTCGGGCAGTTCGGGCAGTTTGGCCCGGATCTCAGCCACCCGTTCGCGGGTGTGCACGAGCGGTGGCAGGTCGGGCTCTGGGAAGTAGCGGTAGTCGTGGGCGAATTCTTTCGACCGCTGCCCGACTGTGCGCCCTTCGCTCTCGACCCAGCCGCGCGTCTCCTGGTGAATCGTCCCCCCGCGCTTGAGGATGTCGATCTGGCGCTGAGCCTCGTACTCCAGCGCCAGCTTCACTGCGCGGAACGAGTTCATGTTCTTGACCTCGGTCTTCACCCCCAGCTCCGTGGCGCCTTTGGGCCGCACCGAAATGTTGGCATCACACCGCAAGGCGCCCGCTTCCATATCGCCCGAGGACACCCCGATCCAGCGCAGGATCTGCCGCAACTTGATCAGATAAAGCCGGGCTTCTTCAGCCGAGCGGATGTCGGGCTCGCTCACAATCTCCATAAGAGGCACGCCGGAGCGATTGACATCGACCAGGCTATAGCCACCCATGTGTACCAGCTTAGCGGTATCCTCTTCCAGGTGCACGCGCCGGATGCCAATGCGCCTGGTGCCACCCTCCAGGCCTGCGCTGAGCGGAGCCGAAGAGGAACCCGAAGTGTCAATTTCGAGCCAGCCGTTGACGGAGAGCGGCAAATCGTACTGTGAGATCTGATAGCCCTTCATCAGGTCCGGGTAGGGGTAGTTCTTCCGGTCGAACTTGGCGAATTCGGGGATCTGGCAATTGAGGGCCAGCGCCGTCATCACCGTGTACTCGACCGCCTGGGCGTTGATCACCGGCAGCACGCCGGGCATCCCCAGGCAGATCGGGCAGACATGTGTGTTGGGCGGCGCGCCATCGTAGTCAGCAGAATCGCCGCAGAACATTTTGGACCTTGTAAGCAGTTGGGCGTGAACTTCAAGCCCGATGACAACTTCATAATCCATAAACCTGCTACCTCTATATTTCACCTACTGTTTCTTTTGACAAACCGCTCGATGCGCCTCAATGCTTCCTGAATATTCTCCATCGACGCCGCGTAAGCGCACCGCACGTACCCCTCCCCGCTCTCCCCGAAGGCGCTGCCCGGCACCACCGCCACTTTCTCCTCGAACAGTAGCTTCTCCGAGAACTCCTCGGAGTTGAGGCCAGTGCGGCGGATGTCCGGGAAAGCATAGAACGCGCCGCGCGGCTCAAAGCACGGCAGGCCAATAGCATTCAGGCCATCCACGATGACCCGGCGGCGCCTGTCGTACTCGGCACGCATGGCCTGGACGTGTTCTTCGCCACACTTGAGGGCCTCAATCGCGGCGACCTGGCCCATCGTCGGGGCGGACATGATGATGTACTGGTGAATCTTGCGTAGGGCGGCGATAAGGTCGGCCGGGCCGCAGGCGTAACCGATACGCCAGCCGGTCATGGCGTAGTTCTTTGAGAAGCCACCCAGGAGGATCGTCCGGTCGCGCATGCCAGGCAGGCTCGGATAACAGGTTTGCTGGATGCCGTAGACCAGACGGTCGTAGAGCTCATCGGTAAACACCAGCAGATCGCACTCCTCGGCCAGCCGGGCAATCTCCAGGAGCCGCTGGCGGGTCATGACTGCGCCAGTGGGGTTGTTGGGATAGCCGATAAGTAGGGCCTTGGTCCGCGGAGTAACGTGACGCGCGATCTCCTCGGCCGTGACCTGGAAATCGTGTTCGACGTAGGTTGGGATGGTGACCGGTGTCCCGCCGGCGAAGACGACGCTCGGCACGTAGGCGACGAAACACGGCTCGGGCACGATCACCTCGTCGCCGGGCTCAATCGTCGCGAGCATCGCCAGGTGCAATGCCTCGGACACACCAACTGTGATCAGGATCTCGCTCTCCGGATCGTATTCCACCCCATACAGGCGGGCCAGGTGCCGGCTCAAGAGCTGGCGCAGCTCCAGAATACCCGAGTTCGAGGTGTAGCCGGTCTGGCCCGCCGCCAACGAGCGGATGCCGGCTTGAATAAGGGGCTGGGGCGTCACGAAATCCGGCTCGCCAATGCCGAGAGAGATGACGTCCTTCATCGTTGCGATGATGTCGAAAAACTTGCGAATGCCCGAGGGGGGCACCGCCCGTACCCGCTCTGCGACACGTTCCCGCGTCATTACTGTGGCCATTAGAAGTCTCCTCTCGTTTTTACGTTGAACGTTCCAACGTTTAACGTTTAACGGATTGTCAGTAGCTGAAATCCACCGCCGACGAATCATCCACATTGAGCTTTCGATACCGCCCACGTACCAGTGCCTTCTTGCCGATCAGCGACTGATCCAGCATCGTGTTCTCAATCTCGGCATCCTCATCAATGATAGAGTCGCGGACGATAGAGTTGGAAATGTGACACTTCTCGGCGATGCTGACGTAGGGACCAATGATCGAGTTCTTGACAACCGCCGACGGGTGGATGTGGCAAGGCGGGATGATGAGCGAGTTCTCGGTCTTGACGTGATGGCCATTGTCCTGGCCGTGCTCCAGCAAGT
>JBBITV010000439.1:0-3649 GCA_037440585.1 Chloroflexota bacterium | reverse complement strand
ACCTCCTCGTCGGTGCCGCCGATCTCACCAATGATGACGATATATTTCGTGTCCGGGTCATCCTGGAACAACTGCAAGGCATCCACGAACTTGGTGCCGATCACCGGGTCACCGCCGATGCCGATACAGGTCGAGGCGCCCAGGCCGCGCAGCGTCAGCTCCCACAGCACTTCGTAGGTCAACGTGCCGCTGCGGGAGACGATGCCGACATTACCGGGCCGGGTAATGTGGCCGGGAATAATGCCGACCTTTGCCTGTCCAGGCGAAATGAGACCAGGGCAGTTGGGACCTACCAGCCGCACGCCTTTCAAATCCAGGTAGCGCACAACCTCGATCATATCGAGCGTGGGGATACCTTCAGTGATGCACACCACAAGCTTGATGCCGGCGTCGGCCGCTTCAAGGATGGCATCGGCAGCAAAACCGGCCGGGACGTAGACGATGGAGGTGTTGGCGCCTGTCTCCTTGACCGCCTGGGCGACAGTGTCATACACCGGCACGCCCAGCACTTGCTGGCCACCGCGCCCCGGCGTCATACCGGCGACGACCTTGGTGCCGTACTCGATCATGTGCCGGGTATGGAATTCGCCCTCACGTCCGGTGATCCCCTGGACCACTAAACGCGTGTCGTTATTGACGAGGATGCTCATGAGATAAAACCTCCTGTCGTCATTGTTATGGTATCCAGTTAGACTTGACTATCAATAGTTTCTCCGGCTCGACCGGGTCGTTGCTTTTGACCCGGATCTCGAACAGATGGGGGCCACCCATGCCTTCGTGCATGGTGAAGGTCACACGCAAGGTGCTGCTCTCCCCTGGCTTGAGGGTCATGGTCTCGCCTGGCTTGAGGGCCGTCGTACCGACGACCGCGCGGGGCGGTCAGCAGCCCTCCACGGCTTTGACCGGCGGCTCGCCCTGAATAACCAGCGGGGCATCACCGGCGTTGCGGAACGCGAAGGTGTAGGCCACTGGTACGTTAAACTTTATGTTTCCGAAATCGACCCGGTCCGTATCGAAGGCGATGCGCGGACCTTTGGCCGGTTGAGGCTGAGCCGCGGGTTGCGTCACAATCGGAACGGCCGCGGGTTTGGTAGCTACCGGCGCCGCTGTCTTCGCTGGCAGCGGGGTCGGCGTGGCTACACTTGTACCACTGCATCCAGCCACCAGCAGGGCCAACAAGACCACAGCCAACAATATGATTTGCTTATGTATCATCCGTCTCGTCTCTCCTTCTGCTTGTCCGTCAACCCTTCACCGCCGCCACCGCCTTCTGCGCTGCCTCAGCTAACGTCGTGGCGGTGCCCATCCTGGCGGCGGCCAAGATGCGCCGGCCTTCCTCCTCGTTGGTCCCCACCAGCCGCACGACGAAGGGCACCTGGGTGGGTACCTCCCGCAGCGCCTCCAGGATGCCCCGGGCGACCTCGTCGCAACGGGTGATGCCGCCGAAAATGTTGATCAACACGGCCTTCACGTTGGGGTCGGACAGGATGATGCGGAGCGCCGCAGCAACTTTGCTGGCCTGGGCACCGCCGCCAATGTCCAGGAAGTTGGCCGGCTCGCCGCCGTACAGCTTGATGATGTCCATCGTCGCCATGGCCAGGCCCGCGCCGTTGACCATGCACCCAATCTGGCCGTCCAGCTTGACGTAGCTCAGGTCGGCCAGGCGCGCCTGGCGCTCGGCCTCGGCTGGACATCGCGCATCTCGGCAATGGCCTTCCGGCGATACAGGGCGTTGTCGTCAATATTCATTTTGCCGTCGACAGCCAGGAGCTTGCGGTCGCCGGTGATGACCAGGGGATTGATTTCGGCCAGGGAGGCATCGCTGCCAACGAAAGCTTGATACAGGCATTGGGCAATGCGGCTGAACTCGCGGACCAGGTCTTTGTCCAGGCCGATGCCAAAAGCGAGCTCCCGCGCCTGGTAATCACGCAGGCCAAGAAAAGGATCGATGGTCTGGCGGGCGATCTTTTCGGGCGACCGGGCGGCGACTTCCTCAATGTCGACGCCGCCTTCCGAGGACGCCATCATCGTCGGTGCCTTGGCGGCGCGGTCGATAACGATTCCCAGGTAGATTTCTTTCTGAATGTCGGCTGCCGGATCGACCAGGACTTTGTCCACGGTCAGACCCTTGATGTTCATTCCCAGGATCTGTTCTGCCCGGGCTTCGGCCTCATCCGGCGTCCTTGCCAGCTTGATGCCGCCGGCCTTGCCGCGCCCGCCGGCGAGTACCTGCGCCTTTATCACGACAGGCACGCCTAATCGGGCGGCGATGGCGCGCGCCTCCGTCGGCGTGGTGGCGACGTCACCTTGCGGAACGGGCACACCATATTGGCCGAATATACGTTTGGCTTGATATTCGTGAATGTTCAAGGTCGGATCCTCCTTGATAATCGAGGCGCTTCGCGAGCGCGGCAATTATACCATTGTTCCGCTGCCTCTCAAAGCGTAGGCGCGCGGACACAGCGCATCATACCATGTCCGGGTCCAGATGGGGTCCTAATCAGGTCCGAATCTGGTCAAAATAGCAGATGGCAGATGGCAGATAGCTGATAGCTAATGCTCGGGCGACGCGAGCGGTGCTCATTCTTCCCTTCCCTCTTGCCCTCTTGCCGCGCCACGTATTATCCATATAATATCCCCTATGTCCCCTATGAAGATCGTCATGGTCGGCCCGTTTGGCCTGCGTCCTAAAGGCACGATGGCGGTCCGCGCGCTGCCGATGGCGAAGGCCCTGGTGGCGCGTGGCCACCAGGTGGCCCTCCTGCTGCCACCCTGGAGCTGGCCCCAGGATGCTGGTCGATCCTGGATTGATGCCGGTGTTCAGATCATTAATATCGACCTTCCCCCACACCTGCCGGTGTTGTTTCACATCCTGGTCACATTGCGCCTGGTCGGACGCGCATTGGCGCTCAAGCCCGACGTCGTCCATTGCTTCAAACCGAAAGCTTATGCTGGCCTGGTCGCGACAGCCGTTTGGGGGTTGCAACGTCTGCGACGCGCGCGCGTGCGCCTGGTGGTCGATACTGACGATTGGGAAGGCACCGGGGGTTGGAACGAGATCGAAAACTACACGCCCACACAGAAGCGCTTCTTCGCCTGGCAGGAACAGTGGGGGCTAACCCACTGCGATGCCGTCACCGTCGCCAGCCGCGAACTGGAGCGCCGCGTCTCCGCACTGAGAGGCAGCCAGCAGCGAGTATATTACGTGCCCAACGCCAGCAGCCTGGATGCGGCCAATGACCCATCACGCATCAGGCATCACGTATCACGTATCACGCATCACTCACCCACCCTACTGCTCTACACCCGCTTCTTCGAATTCCGGGTCGAGCGACTGCTCGATCTATTCGGCCGGATCGTGGCGGAAGTTCCGGAGACAAGCTTGCTGGTGGTCGGCGAAGGGTTATTTGGTGAGGAGCGCGAACTGCTCAGACAGGCCAGGGCGGCGGGCCTGATTCGACAAGTGACCCTGGCCGGCTGGGTTAAGCCGGGCGAACTGCCGGCCTACTTCGCTGCCGCCGACCTGGCGCTTTACCCGTTTGACGACACGCCCCTCAACCGCGCCAAGTGCCCGGTGAAACTGGTCGACTTGCTGGCGGCGGGTGTGCCTGTTGTCGCGGAGGCGGTGGGGCAGATCGCGGAGTATATC
>JBBITV010000438.1:0-3655 GCA_037440585.1 Chloroflexota bacterium | reverse complement strand
CGGTCGATGACTTCCACCAGGCTGCGCTAGTGGGTCAGACTTCGACCTTCGCGTCTTCGTGCTTCGTGATCTTCGTCCACTTCGCGCCTTCGTGGTCCAGACCCCGCACGTGGACTCTATGCTGCAACTTTGCTCGGGATCGAGAGCGGGATCGGCGGCATCTCGGCCGGAACCGGTGACTCGAAGTACTCGTCCCAATGCTCCTTGATACGCTTCGTCAATCCGGGATCAAGCTCGATGGGCCGCGGCTTGTCCTTCCATTCGTAGGGAATGCACGTGTCGATGATGACGCGGGAAGTCATGAACCACTCCGGGCCGATAGGCAGCGATGGGTCGAGCGGCGTTGAGCGACCACGTTCGATGATCTGCGTGCCGCGATTGGGCTGGTAGCGGAGGCTGAGGGCGTAGAGCACCTGGTCCCAGTTCTCAGGGTCGATGTCGTCGTCGACCAGGATGACCGTCTTGAGGCCGTAGTTGCCGGTGACGGTGGCCTGGCCAGTGACGACGTTTTCTTGGACCGGGCCGGAGTCGACCCAGGTCGGTGGTACGCGGTTGTTCGTGATGCGCTTGACCCACTCGTGAGAGAGGTTGAGCAGGCTGGTTTCCGGCGGCAATTCGAGCGCCAGGGCCAGGCGCTCGCGGGCCGTGAGCAGGCTGGTGAGGACCGATTGGCCGGGGTAGTCTTTGACGTTCTCGAACAGCAGGGCAAAACCACCCTGCTTTTCCTCGTTGAGCTTGGTGATGTGTCCCAGCTCCAGGTTCCAATCCACCTGTTTCTTGACCCGTCGCAGGTGGCCTTCGTCTTCCAGCTTGGCTAGAAATTCCCGTAGGTCTCGATATGCCATTATCTCATCTCCTTTTGCCTTAGCTCAACCTGTGGAGTTTCGCTCACGGCACCCAATCTCTCAGCTCGGCATACACGGCCTGCTCCATCGCTTCCATCCGGTCTTTTTGTGGGCCTTCCCATTCGTATGACAGCGGACTGACGGTTACCTCAGGCCATGCCTGATCCTTCGCCTCGTGCACGACCAGTTCTGCCATGGCAATGGGGAAGGGTGCCGCCGCAATCCTGCCCTTGATGATCTCAGCCGTTCCCTTCAGACGGAAGATGATCCCGCCCGTGCCGATGATTTCCAGGGTGGCCTTGCCGTTGCGCTCGATATTCGCCGAGGTCGGACTGCCAGCATCCACACCGAAACGCACAGTCTGTGCGTCCCGGGCGGCCGCCCAGGTCATGACCAGGTTAGGCCACCCGTCTTCGCCCATAGTCGCCAGCAATGCTGGTGAGCCTTTATGAAGGAAATTGACCAGGTGGGACGGCATGTCAACAGCTTGCTTTCGCCCTCGGATTTCCTGTGGGGTGCTTATCGCTTCGTCCAGCTCCCATTCCTCTCGCGCTTCCATCGCTTGTCTTTTCCCTTTCATACCCCCGGTGCCCTCTCCTTTCAGGGGTAGGTTTTTAAGAATCGGCTCCGCGGCTTCCCAAACCAGCCCCCCCCGGCCCCCCAATCCTGGGGGGAATCACCAGACAAATCGCGAGTTCCCCCCAGGATTGGGGGGTTAGGGGGGCTATCTGGGTGGACCGCAAGCTCCCCATTGGAAAACCTACCCCTGACAGCGGTGCCCTCTCCCCCTGGGAGAGGGTTAGGGTGAGGGCAATCACCCCTTACTCTCCAGTTTCAGGTTTGAGGCTGCAACGGGTCACCGGGTTTACGCGTCAGCGCGTCGCGGTGACCCGCTCGGATGGGCAAGTGGTGGCCCTTACCGCCTTGCAGGACTACTGATACTCTAATCTCTAATCTCTCTCTGGTAGACCGCTATCAAAACAATAATACAGCTTTTGATAGGGAAGTCTGAAGTCAGTGACATCTTCCACCACGTCTTCAGGCGCTTCCTCTTCGACCAGGATGCGCGCTATGAAATCCGCGATAGTCTCCATCTCTGCCTCGCGCATGCCCAGGCGGGTGACTTCGATGGTGCCCAGCCGTAATCCGCTCGGACGGTCCCAATCCTCCGGCCGATCACTGGGAATCAGGTTCTTGTTCGCGATGATGTTGGCGCGCGCCAGCCGCTGCGCGACTTCCAGGCCACCCCCGAATTGCCTTACGTCCGCAATGATTTGCTGCGTGGCCGTGTAGCCCTTGTGCGCGCCCAGGACCGGGATGCCCCGGCGGGCCAGCGCGGCGCCAAGAGCGCGAGCGTTGCGGACAATCTGCGCCATGTACATCTCGCCATAGGCGAGCATCTCCGCCGCCGAGACGGCCAGCGCCGCCACCCGGTTGACCTGGTGCGTCGCGACCAGCACGGGGAAAATAGCGTGGGTCAGCGGCACGGTCAGGGCCGGGTCGTCCCAGACGATGATTCCGCTCTGGGGGCCGCTAATAGACCACCATATTGCCGATCATACTGGCTACGAGCCGGTGGTCGGCATAGCGTGCCCGGAAGACCTTCTTCAGCAGCTCGACGCACAACGCCTCGATCTCGTCGATGTATTGTGTGCCGGCGAACCAACGGTTGACCGCGCCGATGTGTCCCTCGGCGGCGCGAGTGCCCACCTCGGCTGAGAGTAGCGCCCGCACGGTTGGGCTGGTGGGCGCTTCCGGCGCCAGCAGGTTGATCGAGCGCCTGCCGCGCCACTCCCCGTTGCGAGCTACGGCGGCCAGCACGGCCTCCTGCATCTCCTGCGGCGAGCGGCAGGCATCCAAGACAGCCCGGGCCTGGGCAAGGATCGCGGGATCGTGGACTTCTACGTCGTCGTGTGATTCATGGCTTGTAGACATCACAGTGCCTCCTGGAGTGTCTGCTGCAGATTGTAGGACAAATTGCCAACTGGCATTCTACTTAGTGCACCTCGCCCAGTGCTGCCTCAAAGACCGCCAGCGCCTCGTCGATCTGCGCCTGGGTCACGATCAGCGGTGGAATCCAGCGGATCACGTTGTCGTAGGTGCCACAGGTGAGTAGCAGCAACCCCCGTTGTCGGCACTCCTTGACGACTGCCTGGGTCGTGGCGGTGTCCGGGTGGCCATCGGCGTCGATGAACTCGGTGGCGACCATCAGGCCCAACCCACGCACATCGCCAATTGCCGGGCGGTGAGCCTGAATACGGCGCAGCCCGGCCATCAGTACCTCGCCCATCCGGGCCGCATTGTCCACCAGCCCCTCGTCGCGCAGGACGCCGACGGTCGCCACGGCCGCCGCACAAGCCACGGCATTGCCGCCGAAGGTCCCGCCGTGTGATCCCGGAATCCAACGCTCCATCAGCTCACGCCGGGCGGCGATACCGCTCAGCGGGAAGCCGGAGGCGATCCCCTTGGCCATGACCAGGATATCGGGCATAACACCGAAATGCTCGACGGCGAAGAACCGGCCCGTCCGGCCAAAGCCGGTCTGGATCTCGTCGGTGATGAGCAGGATGCCATGCTCGTCGCAGATGCGGCGCAGGCCGGGCAGGAAGCCGGGCGGCGGGACGACGTAGCCTCCTTCGCCCAGCACGGGCTCGACCAGGATGGCGGTCGTTTCCTCCGGCGCAGTCTGCGATTTCAGCAGGAAGCGAACGTGCTCGAGGGGCCAGCCGCAGCAGTCGTCGTCACGGGGTCGAAACTGGCCGCGGCTGCCCCAGGCGGTGGTCGCCGTGCCCGCGACGTGGCGGCGGACC
>JBBITV010000437.1:0-3679 GCA_037440585.1 Chloroflexota bacterium | reverse complement strand
TCGTTGTTACAAGCTATCTTTTCACCGTGCTGCATCGTTCTCTCGCATGAAAATGCCGATATTTATCCCAAGCACCCGGAGGACAATGTGAATCGTTATCCTATCTCCATCCTGGGACCCGCCCTGGTCGTCCTGGCAACCCTGTTCGGGCTGGCATCTACCGGCATCCTCGCCGGTTGGCCACCCAGCATCGCCGCCGTGGCTGAGGCCAACGCCGTCCTGGGGGCAGTCACGCCAACGCCGGCCGCCTTATCCACACTTATCTCCTCGGAGTCCTCACCCTTCGGATTTCATCCCGCCAGCGTCTTCAAGCCCGGCTACCCGGACAATGGCTACGTGGATGCGACCCACATCGGCGTCCGCTGGGCGCGCGAGGGGGTATATGCCTTTTGGTTCCTCATTCAGCCCGACCTCGACCAGCCGGTGTATGACTTCACGCTCTACGACCGCCAATGGCGGGACGTTCCCACGCACGTCCGCATCCTGGGGTGGGGGCCGCCCAACAACCCGGCCCAGGCCACCGCCGGGCAGTTTGTACCCACGCTGAATCGCCACCTGGACCTGGTGGGGCGACTGGGCCTCAGCGCCGACTACTACTTTACCGGCCTGGCCGCCGAGAAACTGGCGGAGTGGTCTCCCCAGACCGTAACCCGCCTCCTCACGTCAACCTACGGCCTCAACTACCATGGCGCCAACCGCCCACCCTATCCTTCCCTGGTTGACCTGGTGCAAGGCGAGAACTGGGAAGAGGACATCGCTCTCATCCGTACCTACGAAGCCGAAGGTCGCCACCCCACCACCGGGGCGCACGTGGGGGGAATCGCGGCCTTTCGCACGGTCTTTGGCCGGCCTCCCTTTTCGACCGGCCGCTTCTTCGAGGCTTCAATCCTGGCCGTGAATAAAGACCTGGGCGCCCGCATGGGCGTGGGGCTCCAGGGCAACACGGGGGCCAGCCGCAACGATGCCTGGTTCCTGGGCGTCCTCAACCGCCCGGCGAATTTGGAGCTTGGCCCTGAGTCACTCGTCAACGCGGCTTTGAACAACCAGGGCCAAACCTACCTGGCCCATGTGCGCTCGCAGCCTGGGAGGCGGCCCATCCGGGACAGTCTTCGTTCAACTACCCCGTGCGCGTGCGCGACTGGAACGTCTATCCCTATCAGCTCAAGGGCCTGGCAGGCGATCTGATGTACGCGCATTACGAACAAGAGATCACGGCCTTTCGCGCTCAAGGCGTCCACGCCCATCAGCTCTCGAAGACGGACGGGCGCAACTGGAGCTACCAGGGTGGGCGCATCGTCAGCTCGCAGCCAACCTGGCCGGTCTATCTGCTCTGGAGTGAAGCGGGCGCGCAGACCATCGACTTCTCCGGCGTGATCACCGGCAGCCTCAACTGTGTCGCCGGTCGCAGCGGCGCGGAGACGCTGCAGTCTGCCGCTTCCCTGCCGGTCCCGGAAGAACCAATCACCTGTGCTGATTCAACTGCAACTTTTTGGGGATAGATTCCTAGCGCAGATTCGTCGGGCCGCCCATGACTTTGTGGCAATCATTGCAAGCCGGATACACATCAGACTCGAAGATATATTTGCGGCGATGCTCGCCCGGCTTGTGGGACAGGTGGCAGCTTACACAGGCGATAGGCGGCGCGTCCGGCTCCAGCATCTTGTTGTGGAAATGATTCTCAAAGCCGGGCACTTCGACGGCGGCCTGGTGGCATTGTTGGCAATTAATATTGGGGAGCGGCTGGGTCGTCCGGGCCGGCTGGTGATACTGGCCGATGGCATACCGAAAGCTGTCGCGGGCGCCGAGTTCGAGGAGCGTTTGAATCCTGGCGACAGGTCCGACGCCACCGTGGCAGCCAATGCAGCGAACGCTGTCACGCACCCGGGCATGATAGGCCGCCAGGTCCTCACCTTCACCTGTCACGAGGGATCGCCGATAGTAGGTGACCTCCGGCTCGGTGTGACAAGACGCACAAAAGGCGTCACGCTCTTCCAGCTTGAGGCCGACGCCTGAAGCCGAAATTCCCACTACGGAGAGGAATCCAATGATCAGGCCCACCCGCCTTCGCCAACTCATACACAAATACTACTTGATCGGGCGGGAAAGGCCAAATCGATTTTACGCGGCCAGCAGGTACCGCTGGCGAACCATCCTGCTGATCAGATCCATCAACAACACCAACCCCAGGATCAGCATCAGAATGGTAGAGACCCGTGGATACGCCAGGGTGTTGATATAGACATTCAGATACAAGCCGATGCCGCCTGCTCCTACAAAACCCAGGATGGCTGACGCCCGGATGTTATATTCCAGCATGAACAAGAGTTGACTCAACACATGGTTGGCGCTTTCGGGCCACACCACAAAGCGCGCCAGGTGCCAGGGCCGGGCACCGACCCCACGCACTGCCTCCAGAATCTCCGGATCCACTCCTTCAAAGAACTCGGCATATAGTTTAGCCAGGTAGCCAAGGGTATAAAGGGTAAGAGCGAGTGTCCCGGCCAACGGGCCCAATCCCACAACAATCACAAACACGACCGCCCATAGGAGCGAAGGGATGGTCCGAATGACTCCGGTGACAAAGCGAACGACCAACACCACAGGCGCGGGGGACAACGAGCGCGCTCCCAAGAGGCCGAGAGGAAGGGCCAGGAAGAAGCCCAGGAAACTTCCGGCAAAAGCCATCTCCACGGTTTCCAGCAAGGCCAGCGCGGCCAGGGGTAGCACATCCTGATCCGGAGGCATTGTCCCCTGGACAAAGACCACAAAGTTGATGGCCCCTTTGGCGAGGCGCTGGGCGTCAAAGAGCCCCAGTTGCCCCAGCACCAGGGTTAAGAGGACAAGCAAGCCCACCCCCACGAGGATGTCGCGATTTAACAGGGTGCTGCCAGAAATACGTCCGGCTTCTTCGCTTCGCTCAAGAGCTTGCCCTGAACCATGCCCTGAGCGAAGCGAACGGGGCAATGAAGGGACAAGTTTCACGCCAGCACCTCGCGGAAGAGAGACGATGTCATCTCCCGAGCCCGTCCCCGCTGAATGATGCTCCCCTCTTTCAAAATCACAACCTCGTCACCGAGTTCTTGCACCAAAGGAATCTCGTGCAGATTGATGACGAACGCCACACCCTCGCGCCGACCCAGTTCCCGCATGGCTTCGAGGATTTGGGCCGCGCGTGGCAGGTCCAGGTCGGAGACGAACTCGTCGGCGAAGACAATTTTCGGCCCCTGGAGCAACGTTCGGGCGATCGCCACGCGTTGTCGCTCGCCACCACTGAGGTCATACACTTTTTCCTTGGCCTTGTGCTCAATCCCCAAGAAAGCGAGATACTCGCGGGCTCGTTCCACCTCCCGTTTGGGGAAAATGCCCAAAAGCGGCCCCACCCCTGGCATCCGTCCCAGGGCGCCCAGCAGCACATTCTCCAGGGCGGTCATCCCACGCACCAACCCCAGTTGCTGCGGGATATAGCCCACCTGTCGGCGCAGGTCGGGATGAACGCCATTGTTCATCACCTGACCCAGCAATTCAACTTTACCGATTTGAGGTTTGAGCAGGCCAGCCAGGACCTTGATCAGAGTCGTCTTCCCTGATCCAGAAGGACCCACGACTGTCAAGAAAGCGGCCTCAAGTACCTCCAGGTTGACCCCTTTTAGCACCCAATCCGTCTGCCGATAGGCAAACC
>JBBITV010000436.1:0-3687 GCA_037440585.1 Chloroflexota bacterium | reverse complement strand
TAGCGTAATCCATAATGCCGGTCACGGGCAGAATCTGGCCCAGGCCGACGATGGGGAACGGCACGGTCAGGACCGAAAGCAGCGGCCCGCCGCGCTGGACGATGGCGCCCGTCGGCCCGAAGTATACCGAGAAGATATCGACCACGATGTAGAGCAACGCCAGGAGCAAGACCAGTTCCGGTTCCCAGAAGACAAAACGGTCCAGAAAAGCGCCTATCACGAGCGCCATGGCTAACACCGCCAGGCTCACCACAAAGGGCTGGCTGGCGCGCACCGCAAGCAGGTCGATCACAAAGGCAACAACCAGACTGGCGCCCAGCCCGACCAGGGCCATGTTAGACTCCAGGCGCAACCGGGCAAAGGTGTATACGAGCGGCCCACTCGCGATGAGGCTGGCCGCCGCTGTCGCTAACAGCCCGACGGGCTGCGGTGGTACCGGCACGCCCGCGACGACTGCCGCCAAGCCGAAAACGACGACGTAAAGGACAACGGCCGCCGCGAAAGCACGGGTGGGGTGAAGGAGAATTCGAGTACACATGTGTCAGTATTGTGTAACGTGGTCCAAATTCTCTATCGCCTTAACTATCTTCGGTAACTCCAGCACACTCGGAATCACAAAGTCAGCCGCCTCACGCGGGCCGTCACCCACAAGCACAGTCTTGATGCCCAGGGCGCGCGCTGGTGCCAGGTTGCGCAGCGAGTCGTCGATGAACACGCACTCGCCGGGCGCCGCACCCAGTTCGGACAAGACATGGGTATAGGCGCTCGGATCAGGCTTACAGATGTAGTCCAGGCAGGCGATGTCAATGATCCGGCTGAAGTGATGGGCGATGCCCAGGGCGGCCAGCACCCGCCGGGTGTGGGCCCTGGACGAATTCGTAAAAATGACCTTCTCCCCCGGCAACGCGGCCAGGATGGCATCCAGCTCGGCATTCGGTTGGAGCATCGTTTCGATGGGCACGTCGTGGACGTAGGTCAGATAGTCCTCGGCATCGACCTGGTAGCTAGCCTGCAGTCCACGCAGAGTGGTTCCGAATTCTCGGACGTATGCCTGGCGCAAAGCCAGTGCCTCGGCGGGCGCCAGGCCCATGCGTTCCTCCAGGTAGCGAGCGATCCGTTCGCCGATGGCGGGCATGATGCCCGAGCTACGCGGGTAGAGAGTGTCGTCTACATCGAATAGCCAGTAACGAATCATATCCCTATACTTCAGCGACAACAGCCTCGACCGCCGCCGCTTCCGGTTCCTGACGCGAAGTCAGGTAAATGCCGGCCAGGATCAGGGCGCCACCCAACAGCTTAGTGGGCGTCGGGACCTCGGCCAGGATAAAGTAGGCCAGGATGGTAGAGCCAATCGGCTCCCCCAGGACGGTGACCGCCACGAAGGTCGCCGGCAGATAGCGCAACGCCCAGTTGAAGCTCGAATGGCCAATGAGCTGCGGCACCGTCGCCAGCAAGACAAAGAACAGATACGTCTGCGATGGATAGCCGGTGAGCTGCTGCCCGGTCCCCACCGCCAGCGCTACCAGGATGACAGCCGCCGTCGAGTACACCAACGTGATATAAGCGATCAGGGACAACCGCGCGCGCAACCGCCGCCCGATCAGAAAATAGCCTGCGGCAAAGATAGCGCCGCCCAGCGCGAGGACATCGCCCAGCACCTCATTGCGGCTCAACCCGAAATCGCCGAGCGCAACAATCATCCCGCCCGCTGTCGCAACGATGATACCGATAAACATGATGCGCGACAGGCGTTCATGGAGGAAGATCGGTGAGGCCAGGGCCACGAATAGCGGGGACGTGGCCACGAGGACCACCGAGCTGGCCACGCTGGTGTATTCCAGTGAGCTGATCCAGGTGGCGAAATGTAGCCCGAGGAATAGGCCAGACACCAGGGCCAGTCCCAACTCGGCGCGGGTCAGGCTGCGTAATTCTTGCCGGTATCTTGACAAGGCCAACGGTGCCAGGATTAACGAGGCAATCGTCAGCCGGTAAGCGGCAATGACCAGGGCTGGTGCCTGAGCCAGCCGAATAAAGATCGAGGCTGTAGAGACAGCAGCAATGCCGAGGGCGATGCCCAGATAGGGCCTGATAGACGCTTGATGGCTCATGTCACGATGTAACCCATAAGGGTACACAGGTACACAGGGAAACAGGTACACATCTGAGTCCTCGGTTGTTGGCGCATGTCAGGATGCAAGCGGTCAAGGCAGCAGTTCCAGCTCTGCCAGCTTCGCTCGCATGGCCTCCACGGCGGCCGGACTGGCCGGCAGCAGTGGCGGTCGCGGTTCCCCACCGCGGTAGCCAGCCAGGTCCATCGCTGCCTTCCAGCCGGCCGTCCCAAAGGTACGGGTGATAGCCTGTTCAAGGTCAGCCAGGCTCGTCTGGAGAATGCGTGCAGCCGCATGGCGATCGGTGCGGACCAGTTGTTCCATCTCGACACATTGTGCCGGAGCGACATTGGCCAGGGCCAACATGCCCCCGGCAACGCCTGCGACGAGGGCTGCGTGCAGCACGCGCGCCGCGCCGGTGAACACGGCAAACCCGGGCGGGCACAGCCGCAGCAACGCGCTGAGCTGGCCCACGTCGCCCGCGCTATCCTTGATCCCGACAATGTTGGGATGCCCGGCCAGGCGGGCCACTGTCTGGGGTTCGATATTAACCCCGGTGAAGGGCGGCACGTTGTATACCAGTACCGGAAGCGGCGATGCATCGGCGACGGCGGCAAAATGGCCCCAGAGCGCCTCAGCCGACATCGCCCGCCTGAAGTAAAACGGGGCAATGACCAGCGCGGCGTCAGCCCCCAACTCGGCGGCGCGACGGGTAAAGCGCACTGCGCGTGCCGTCGACAGATCACCAGTGCCAACCACCAGCCACTTAGTCAGCGGTGTATGCTCGCGGGCCGTGGCAATCACCTGGTCGCGTTCCTTCTCCTCTAAGTGCACAAACTCGCCCGTCGAGCCAAGGAAGAGATAGCCTGAAAGCCCAGTTTCATTCCAGCGCCGGATATTGTGGGCAATCCCTTCCTCATCGACTTTGCCGTCTATGAACGGGGTGATCGCCGCGGGCAAGATCCCACGGAATGCGTTTGATTTCACCTTCTTCGTAGCTTAACCTCCTATTCCTGGTCATTCCAGTATACTATCTGACCAGCCAAGATAGTCCCAACGACAGACGTCTCCAGGATCGCCTCGGGTGGAATGGCGAAAATGTCTTGGGAGAGCACGACCATGTCGGCCAGCTTGCCGGGAATCAGGGAGCCCTTGAGGTGCTCCTCGCCGGAGGCGTAGGCCGCGCCCAGCGTGTAACCATGCACCGCCTCGGCGACCGTCAGGCGCTCCTCTGGATACCAGCCGCCCGGCGGATTCCCGTCCGCCCGCTGGCGCGTGACGGCAGCGTGGATGCCGGCAAGCACATCGGGCGTCTCAACGGGCGCGTCGGAGCCTAGAGCCAGGCGCGCTCCAGAACGGAGCAGGCTCCGGTAAGCATAGGCGGTGCGGCAGCGCTCACCCCAGAAACGGTCTGCCACCGGCATATCGGACGGGGCGTGAATGGGCTGGACGGAAGCGACTACGCCAAGCCCGGCAAAACGCGGCACGTCGTCCGGATGGAGAAGCTGGGCGTGCTCAATGCGGTGGGGAATGGTGATGTTCGTAGTGTGCGCTTCAACGTAGCAGGGACCTGACGACC
>JBBITV010000435.1:0-3702 GCA_037440585.1 Chloroflexota bacterium | reverse complement strand
CGGTTTGCCCTGTTCTATATGGCCGAGTATGACAGCATGATCATTGTGTCCTCCATCGCTATCACTCTGTTCCTGGGCGGGTGGCACGGTCCCTTCTTGTCCGAAGTACTCGGTCCACTCTGGTACTTCCTGAAGCTGGTGGTGTTGCTGTTCTGTTTCATCTGGTTCCGGGCCACCTTTCCGCGCCTGCGGTATGATCGCTTGATGAACTTTGGCTGGAAATCGCTGCTGCCGCTGTCCCTGGCGAATGTAGTGGTCACCGCGCTGGGGGTGGTCCTGGCCGACTCAACCAAGAACAGCGTATGGTTGGGGCTGCCACTCGCTTTCTTTGTTCTGCTTTTGGCAATTGGTTTCATTGTCTGGGGTCGTCGTCGCCAACTAGCGGCGACGGCCATCGCACAAGCGCAAGCGTATGGGTTGAGGAGTGAAGCATGATCGGTGAATTGCTGAAGGGTTTACGGACGACTCTCTACGAGTTTTTTCAACCGCCGGTGACAATACAGTACCCGGAGGTCAAGCGGCCAACAGCCCGCCGCTTCCGGGGCCGGCACGAACTTCGGCGGCATGACAGCGGGCTGGAGCGCTGCATCGGCTGCGCCCTATGCGCCGCCGCCTGCCCTGCCGATGCCATCCTGGTGGTGGCCGAGGAGAATACCGACGAGGAACGCTACTCGCCGGGCGAGCGATACGCAAAAGTATACGAGATTAACATGATCCGCTGCATCTTCTGCGGCTACTGCGAGGAAGCCTGCCCGACGAACGCGATCGTCCTTGGACCGAATTACGAAATCGCCAGTTACGACCGGCGCGCGATGATTTACACCAAGGACATGCTACTGGTCCCGCCCCCGGCCGGCGTACCGGGTACACCCCAGAAGTTCTCTGAAGATGGTCATCCCCGGTCGATCCTCATGGGCACCCTGACCAGCGAGCCGCGGACCGGAATCGACAGTGCGCCGGGGAATCCGAGAGTTGAAAGAAAAGTTTCGGGTTCCGAGTTTCGAGTTTCGAGTTCTCGGTCCTGAAGGCCGTAACTCGAAACCCGGAACTCGAAACTCGAAACGCTGAGCGAGGTGAGCATGGAGCTAATTGTCTTCTTTATCCTGGCGGGCCTGGCGGTTGGCTCGGCGTTGGCGATGGTTACATCGCGCAACATGGTCTATGGTGTGCTATGGATGGTCGCCAACTTCGCTATGGTGGCGATTCTGTTCCTGTTGCTTAATGCCACCTTCCTGGCGGCCGTCCAGGTGATTGTCTATGCCGGCGCGATCATGGTGCTGTTCCTGTTCGTGGTCATGCTGCTGGGGCCGCAGCGGATCCCGGCCATCGAGACGATCCCGATGCAGCGGCCGCTGGCCTTGCTTTTCGGGCTGCTGCTGTTTCTGGCACTCAGCGCCGTCCTCACCACCAACCGGTTGACCGGCCAGACGGGGGATGTCACCCCGCAAGCCCTTGAGAGGATCGGCAATTCAGTCCTGGTCGGGGGGGAACTCTTTTCTACCTACCTGTTTCCGTTCGAGTTGAGCTCGGTCTTGCTCTTGATCGCCATGGTCGGTGCCGTCGTGCTGGCGAAGCGCAAACTTTGAAGGTACACAGGTAGACAGGTAGACAGGTACCCAGGGAGAGAATCCCCTGTCTACCTGTGTACCTGTGTACCTGCTTACTTCTATCGGAGGTCGTATGGTTCCACTTTCCTACTATAGCATTCTCGGCGCCATCCTGTTCAGCATTGGCGCGATGGGCGTGCTGCTCCGGCGGAATGCGATCATGATCTTCATGTCGATTGAGCTGATGCTGAACGCGGTCAACCTCACGTTTGTTTCGTTCGCCAATGCGCTCCGTTCGGTGGACGGCCAGGTGATTGTCTTTTTCGTAATAACCGTGGCCGCGGCTGAGGTCGCCATCGGCCTGGCGTTGATCGTGGCGATTTTCCGTTCGAAGCAGACGACGGATGTGGACGATGTGAATCTCTTAAAGGGTTGAACGTTAGCACGTTAAACGTTCAACGTTTAACGTGCTAACGTTCAACGGGAGAAGCTTTATGCTGCAATTCATCTGGCTCATCCCTGCGTTTCCCTTGCTCGGCGTTCTGATCAACACCTTCTTCGGCTACCGGATTGGGCGCCGGCTGGTAGGCATCCTCGCCAGTGCCGTCGTCGGGCTGGCCTTTTTGGTATCCCTCGGCGTCTGGGCCGGGCTGGCAGCGCTGCCGGCGGACCATCGTTCGGTCACGCAGACGTTGTTCACCTGGATAGCGACCGGTGATCCCTCGGCTGCGCTCGGGACAGGCTTCGTTGTGCGGATCTCGTACCTGGTCGATCCACTTTCGACGGTCATGCTCCTCGTCGTCACCGGGGTCGGCTTCGTGATCCACGTCTACTCCATTGGCTACATGGCCGACGACGCCAGCTACGCCCGCTACTTCGCCTACCTCAACCTGTTCATCTTCTCGATGCTCACGCTGGTCCTGGCCGACAATTTCTTGCTGCTATACGTTGGCTGGGAGCTGGTCGGCTTGTGCTCGTACCTGCTGATTGGCTTCTGGTTTACGAAGAAATCGGCAGCGGACGCCGGCAAGAAGGCGTTCATCGTCAACCGGGTGGGCGACTTCGGCTTTGCCCTGGGCATCTTCCTGATCTTCATGACCTTCGGCAGCCTGGACTTTGCGAAGGTGTTTGAAGAGGCGCCGAAACTGCTCACCGCCGGTGGGGCGACGGCAACGGCTATTACCCTGCTGCTGTTCGTGGGTGCGACTGGCAAGTCGGCGCAGATCCCGCTCTACGTGTGGTTGCCGGACGCCATGGAAGGCCCCACCCCGGTCTCGGCCCTGATCCACGCAGCGACGATGGTGACGGCCGGCGTCTACATGGTCGCCCGGACGCACGTCCTGTGCAACCTCGCGCCGGTCAGCCTGCTCGTCGTCGCGACCATCGGTGCCCTGACGGCCATGTATGCTGCCAGCATCGGCCTGGTCCAGAATGACATTAAACGCGTGATGGCCTATTCGACCATCAGCCAGCTCGGGTACATGTTCCTGGGTGTCGGGGTGGCGGCGTACGCTGCAGGCATCTTCCACCTGTTCACCCACGCCTTCTTCAAGGCGCTGCTGTTCATGGGCGCCGGCAGCGTGATGCACGCGCTCGGCGGCGAGTTGGACATGCGCCGGATGGGCGGCCTGCGCAAATACGTCCCGACCACGGCTTATACCACTATCATTGGCGCGCTATCACTGGCCGGATTTCCGTTAGTCACGGCCGGTTTCTTTAGCAAGGGCGAGATTATCAACGCGGCGTTCGAGCACGGGCAGATTCTCTTATGGCTGGTCGCGCTCATCACCGCCGGCATGACCGGTTTCTATGCCTTGCGGATGGTCGGGCTGACTTTCTTTGGCGAAGAGCGATTCCGGCACGCCCCGGCGAGTCACGCCGCGCATGGCGGCCATGGCCACGACGGACATGACGCCCACGATGGTGAGCCCCACGAGTCGCCGGCCGTGATGACCGTGCCGCTCATCATCCTGGCCTTCTTCGCCATTACTGCCGGATACCTGGCGGGTGGATTTGAGGGCTGGCTGGCCCCAGTCTTTGAGGCCGGCGCCGAGGCCAGCCATGCGGCGGCAGAAGGGAAGGCCGCCGGTGGCGTGAGCCCGGTGGTCCTGGAAATCATCACTACAATCGTCGCGCTGGCCGGGATGGGGCTGGC
>JBBITV010000434.1:0-3706 GCA_037440585.1 Chloroflexota bacterium | reverse complement strand
AGCCACGTCGTATGGGTCAGCAGGTCGATCAGCATCACCACAGTCACTGCGGGGAACACCGCGCCGATGAGGGCCGCCAGCAGGGGCGGCCCGTCCTCGACGACCATCAGCCACCACAGGTGGAGCGGGATCGCCGTAAGAAGAATTCCCAAAGCCAGTCCGAGAAGCATCACGACGAGTTGCATCGTCGTCGCTGGATTGGGAATGGTCGCCCGGTGTTCGATCAGCCAGAGTGCCAACAGGATGCAGGGTGCGACCACGACCATCATCGTCAGGTAGCCGATCGCGCCCCGCCGCAGTTCGCCGGGTGCCCAACCGGCTTGACCACGGCCCAGTTTGCCGACCGGATCATCCGACCCGGAAGATGGCGGCCTGCTCGGTGCCGGCACAGGCCCACCTTGCAGGGGAAAAACCAGGAGCAGGGTAGCCAGTTGAGCGAGCAACACGGTCAGGGCCAGGGACCGGATGAGCAGTGCGATGTTGACGAAGGTCAGGCTGAGGAGCAGGAAGGGAGAGAAGGCCCAGCCCTGAGGCTGCCAGGCTGCGTACGCCAACACCGCGCCGATGCCGATGCACAGAAAGATCAAGCCAAGCCGGTTCAGACCAGTGAGGGTGAGGGTCGCACCGAGGAACTGGGTTGTCGTTCCGATGGGGATGCGCCAGGCCGCCAGGGCGCTTAACAGGCAGGCTGCGATTGCCAGTCCGGCCGCCACACGCTGCATTCGCTATCTAAAAAGAAGCAAGGCCACAATCAGAGCAAACAGGAGCGCCCAGGCCAGATAGCGTTCACCGCCAATGGGCGCCAGCAGGTTGAGCACCAGGGCTCCCGCTCGTACTACGGCATCATGAATCCACCCAGACAACCATTCCAGTTCGAGGCCTTCGAGGAGCCGCGGGCGGGTAGCCGGGACCTGGCCCGCTGGCTCGTCGGTCAGCCAGTACCCGAGGATGGGCAGGAATATTGCAAGCACAATCATGAACCCCAGCCTGGGGCTTGTAGTCCGCAGGAGGTCGCTCAGGTAACCGGCAGACGCGCCGCCACTGACGGCCGTGGCGAAATCCACCAAGAGGAGGGGCTGCAAGCCCACGACGATCAGGAGGACACCCAGTCCGGTGACCGCCGCAATCGCGCCGGGAGGCCATTTGGCCTCTGCGCGACGGTCCAGTAAGCGTACCACCGCCGGTATCGCCAGCGCGGTAGCCAGGACGCTCAAGAATATCACCCACCACCACGGTCCTTCTAGCAAACTACGATACAGGGCCCAGCGCGCAGTGAAGCCCAGCGTCGGCGGTAATCCCAGTAATGAGCCGGCGGCAAACCACTGTAACCCTCTGATCGACAGGCGAAGGCGATCGGACACCGCCGGAACGCCCAGGTTCTCAAGGAGCGCGAGCAAAGCCAGGGTCAGTGGGAGATTCAACCCTTGCAGCAGAACGATGATGCCGCTTTGCGGGATCTGCAAGCCCGCCGCGGCTAGAAGGATGCAGGCTTGCTGGATACAAAGCCAGGCCAGCATCTCGCCTCGACTGCGAGTCGCCCACGTCAGCACCCCGGCGACCAGCAGCCCCGCTGCGCCTACCACCACCCAGGCACCCCCACCCGGCACGTCGCTTCTGACCACGGCAAGGGCCCGGGCGGCCAGATAGGCTCCGGCGCTGACCGGGAGCAGGTACAGCAGGGAGCGTGCCCCGGAGCCTGCACGCCAGGGCAGTGGCAGACCCCAGTGCACCGGGTAGAGGCCCAGCCGGATTGCTCCGGCAAGGATTAGCAAGGAAGGGGCCCACAGGGTAAACACCCCGCTGGCGCTCGCGAGGGAACCGTCCCGGCTATGGAGCGCGAGCCCGGCAGCCAACAGCCCAAGCCCGCCCAGCATGTTAAGCGCCAGTCCTCGATATGGGTGCCAGGTCGAACTTCCCGCCTCCTCGGGGCAGTGCCACGTCCAGAGCAAGACGAGATCCACCGCGAGCCAGGTCACGGCCCAGGTCGCAGCATTGGCCGCAAGCACGAGGCCAAGGCTGCTGGCGGCAAGGGCGTAAGTGTCAGCCAGATATCGGTGCCTATAACGAAGAGCAACAGGGGTGCGAGCAGTACGAGGGCAGGCACGAGCTCTCCTTCAAGCATCGCGTGATCACAGTCGAGGTCCAGCGTGGGGCCACAGGCGGGAGCGGAGACGGGCTTGTTCCAGCAGGCAGACACCCTTCGGGTTCCATCGCCTGAGAAATTGTAACACAACGAGGTCAAAGACAGGTCAGAATTCGGTCCAAAGACCACCCACCAGAGCGTTATGTGAGTTCCGTCTGGATCAGGTAATGCCCAAATACGCCTTCCTCACCATCTCGTTGGCCCGCAGATTCTCAGCCGTGTCGCTCAGCACAATCTCGCCAGTCTGCAGCACGTAGCCCCGATTCGCCACCTGCAAAGCCATACGCGCATTCTGTTCGACGAGCAGGATGGTCGTGCCGCTGGCATTCAGTTGCTTGATCGTCTCGAAAATGCCATCCACGAGCACGGGTGCCAGCCCCATCGAAGGCTCGTCCATCAACATTACACGTGGCCGGGCCATCAGTGCCCGGCCGGTGGCCAACATTTGCTGCTCACCGCCACTCAACGTGCCGGCGACCTGGTGCTGTCGCTCTTTCAGTCGTGGGAAGAGGGCGAAGACCCGATTGATGTCTTCCTGAATCCCTTGCGGATCAGAGCGAGAGAACGCGCCCATCTCCAGATTTTCGAGGACGGTTAACCGAGCGAACACGCGGCGTCCCTCTGGAACCTGGATGACACCCTTAGCCACAATCTCGTGAGGCTTGTACTTGCTCAAATCCTCCCCGGCAAGACGGATCTGCCCGCGGCGCGGTCGAAGTAAGCCGCTGATTGTTTTGAGAGTCGTGCTTTTGCCGGCACCATTAGCGCCAATGAGTGTGACGATCTCGCCCTCTTCTACGGTGAGCGAGATGCCCTTCAGGGCGTGGATGTTGCCATAATACGTGTGAACTTTTTCTACCTCCAATAATGCCATCGACAATCACTCCGCCAAATCCCAATGACCAATGACCAAATCCCAAGGGCCAATTTGGGGCTTGGGATTTGCGGTTTGGGATTTGGGATTTGGGATTTAGTCATTGATTTATGCAGCAGTCTGCCGCAGTGCCTCGGTTGCGCTGCCCCGCCCCAGGTAGGCTTCGATAACCCGAGGGTCAGACTGAATCTGGGCCGGCGTTCCCTCCGCAATCTTTTCCCCATAGTCTAATACGGTCACTGTTTCAGAAATACCCATCACCACTCGCATCTGGTGCTCGATGAGGAGAATCGTGATCCCCAATTCATCCCGCAGGTGCCGGATAAACTCCATCATCTCCTGGGTCTCGGCGGGGTTCATACCGGCGGTTGGTTCATCGAGGAGTAAAAGTTTAGGGCGGGTAGCGAGGGCACGGGCGATCTCCAGGCGACGCTGGTCGCCATAGGGCAGATTCTTCGCCAAGAAATCGCCTTTGCCTGCCAGGTTGACGAACTTGAGGAGTCGCCGTGCCTCTGCCACAGCCGCCTGTTCTTCCTGGCGGACCGAGGGCAAGCCCAAAACCGCGCCGAACAATCCCGATTTCAAATGTACATGCTGTCCCACCAGGACGTTTTCGTGCGCCGTCAGGTTAGCGAAGAGGCGAATATTCTGATAAGTGCGGGCGATTCCCAGGCGGACGATTTGATCTG
>JBBITV010000433.1:0-3709 GCA_037440585.1 Chloroflexota bacterium | reverse complement strand
GGTAATGGACTGCCCGCGGTTAGACGTTGGTAGAGCTGGCGCAGGCCGATGGAGTGGTAGCCCTGGTCGCGCAGATAGGCCAATTGTGCCTCAAAGCGGGCTGGCGAGACAGTCAGATCGCGCCGGATAGCGTCAGGATTGGGCGGGAGCTCGCCCAGGTGGTGATACATGAGGATCGGGACAACCACCTGGGGCTGCCCGGATTTGGCCAGAGCGCGGGCGGTGTTGCCAGCCGGGACCGCTTGAGCGGCCGACGGTTTCCCAGACACGGCCGCCCTCGGTAGCTTCTCCATGATCGGACTGGCGGGTTCTGGCGCAGCCAGGTGGTCAGTGGTGAGTTCAGCAAGTGCGTCAAGAATTGGCGCGGCCACTACTGGCGCTATCGCGGCCGGCGGCGGGGCTGCCAGTGGCACCGGCTGGCTCCCCTGAACCGCCACGACGACCGCGACCCCTGTGAAGGCCAGGAACGCTAATAGCAGCATAGCGGGCTTAGAGATGGATCTGACAGCTCTCGCCCTCGATTCTAGTGTCTGTAACATCTCGCGAATGATCATCACCACACAGACGAACTGAAGGATGGATAATAGAGAGACGATTGGCTCGTTGGGAAGATAGCGTCCCAGGAGCTGGTTTACATGGCTTTGGAATTGCATGAGCGGATCGTATGGCTGGGTGACAAGCGCAGCGTCAATCTGCGCGATCAGCGATTGAGCGGGCGCATAGTCGAGGAACATCTGGGGCAGCACCATGTTCCGGCCCAATTGAAAAGCAGCCAGGTGGCTATACAGGTGAATGGCCACCATCGCCGTCCAGGACAGCATGATCCGGCGATTGGCCAGTGCAAGTGGAATGAGCAGGACGAGACCGGCGTAGGTGTGGTTGATGTGCGCCCGGGTGGCAAGCTGGGGAATCACCAGGCTCGAAAACGCCAGGATCAGCAGTGCATTAAGGTGCGGGGCATGGCCCGGCCAGGATACGTCAACCAGGGGGAGTTGCCAGACAGGTCTAAAAACACTCACCAGGCGCTCAATTAACCGAGCAACGAAGGCCGGGGCCAGGACGGCGATGCTGCCGCTGAGAAGGATCATTCCCAGGGCCAGGCTATACTTCCACGAGTAGCGTCCCAGGAGGAGCCAGGTGTTTTCCGGACTGGAAGTGCGGACCATACCCAGCACGAACAGCAGCAGAACCCCTACCCCGGCAGCGCGCACGACCCAGGCCGGTGAGGCTTTGACCAGGAGACCTCCCCCGGCGGATTGGCCAACCACTTTCATCTGGCGGCTGAAATTCACCGCTGAATTTGTCAGCCAGCCAACCCTCCAGGTGAAAAACACGATGAGGGCCAGAGCAGTGGAAAAGGCCAACAAGTGCAGCACACTGTAGAGGGGTCCAGGCAACCACAGCTCGTAAGTCAGGCCACTCTGGCCCAGGGTTGCCTGCAAGATACGGGTGATGGGTCGCCAGATGTTGATGCAATCGTTACACAGGTTGGGCATCACCGTGGCGGCCGTGAGGTAATTTTGGGGAATGGCCAGAATTGTTCCTCCGTCCGCCACCAGTAGAGCCGCAGTGAGGATCAGAGCTGCCAGACACCCCAGGGTAAGCGACACAAGCGGCAGCAGCGGGTGCGTTTCACTTTTCTGGAATGCAGCCCGCAGGCTGCCGCCTGGCAGGCTAAAGCCTGCACTCCGGTTCGCGGCCAGAAGCTTGAAACGCGGCCAAAGCGGCCAGCTTTGGAGCAGTTGCAACCCCAGGTAAATTCCCAGCGGCACCAGGAAATAGACAAGCCCTTGGGGTTTGAACATCGCGCCGGTCATGAGAAATGCTCCGGCGAGCGCCCAGGCCAGTTTCTCATGCCGCACCCGACCCAGGCTCAGCACTGCCAGCAACGCCGAGAGCGTGTGCGGGCCTTCCCAGAAGCCTTGCCACGCCCCGTGGAGGATGAACCACGGATTGAGCCAGTACATAAGGAGCGCCAGATGCCTGCGTCCGGCGGGCAACAGCCAATACAGAGCCAGCAAGATGGCCACTTCAAAGGCCACTTCCATAAGCTTGTAGGGTGCCCACCAGAAGCGCGGAAATTGCTCCGCCAGCGCGACGGCGAGGCCGTACAGCGCGTAGGAGAAGAGCCCGTAATTCTCGGCGAAGCCCCGCGCCAGCCCCAGTTCCCTGACTCCACTGCCCCACTTGATGACCATCTCGTCCAGATCGAGCATGCCGTTGAACAGCAAACCGGCCAGGCGCAACAAGAGGCCAATCGCGAAGAGGGTGATCAGGAACAAAGTGCCAGGCGAATGTGTCGCCTTCGCAGAATTACTTTGCAACATTGAAAAAGCCTAACAACCTCCCCTACGCACTCGAGGCCCCTTACCGAGCCACGTCCGCACCCGAAAGCGCGTGATAAGCGCAATCATATGTAACCCGATGACAAAGGCATTCCAGCGGCTGCCTGTTGCCATGCTCTGCCCCACCCGTTGTTTGTAGTTGAGCGGGATCTCAATGACCCGGGCCCCTGTCCAGATGCACAGCAACATCATCTCCGGCCCGAAATGCGAACCGCCCACCGTAAAGAACGGCTGAATCCTTTCCAAAACGTCCCGCGTTAAGAGCCGCATCGTACACCCCACGTCGGTCAGCGTAGTCGTGTTGAAGAGGAATTCCAGGTACTTGGCGACAGCCCAGTTGCCCCATTTCATGAACCAGCCCATGTTTGCCCCGGTCCAGATGAGCTCGGTATTGGTGCGGCTGCCAAACACGACGTCGAAGTCATACGCATAGGCAAGCAACTTGAAGATGTCGGATGGCTCAAAAGAGCCATCGGGTTCGGAGAGCACGATCAAGTCGCCTGTTGTCTCCGCCAGCGCCTTGCGGCACGACCAGCCATAGCCCTGGCGTGTCTCGAAGACTTCGCGCGCCGCAGTCCTGGCGACCTCTTCAGAGGTTCCGGGCGCTGCATTATTGTTACAGACCACCACTTCATCCACAACGCCGGTGTCGAAGAAGCCTTCGATGCAGGCACGAATCGATTCTTTCTCATTGTAGGTGGGCAGCGCTACGGATACCGTTTTGCCATTCCACATGACGCTGTCTGACTCCACACGTGCGATGTAGGGGCTAGGGGCGGGAGGCTGCCCGACCCTACATCGCACGGCCAATGATCAACATCTGTTTGGCGAATGGTCGTACTGGCAACCTCAGGTATAGCCTCACCAGCCAGGCCCATTTGGGCAGGCGACTCTTGAAGGAGATCGGCAGAAACCGGGCCTCCACCCGCTCGACGTCAAAGCCGCTCGAGGTCAGCAAATCCGCCAGGGCCACGTGGGTGAAAACCTGGAGGTGGGTGTAATCGTCGAAGTACTCGCGATAGGCATATCGGAAGTTGGGTTGGATGACAATCAAACGGCCCGCAGGTTTTAGCACCCTGCGCACCTCGGACAATGTATCAGCAACCGCTTGCCGGGTCAGATGTTCCAGGAGATTGCTGGCGAAGACAATGTCGAAGTACTGTGCTGGGAACATGCTCAGGTCGTCGCACCCACCTACGTGCGTATGAACATCCGGCGCCGCGAACTGGAGAAAGCCTGGGAAGATGTCGAGGGCGTGCTTTTTGGCAGCCCATATGTGGTTGATAAACGAGCAATAGCCCGCTCCCAGGTCCAGCACGCAGGCCTCCGGGGGGACGAAAGGCTGTAGATACTCACAAATGACG
>JBBITV010000432.1:2877-3712 GCA_037440585.1 Chloroflexota bacterium | reverse complement strand
GGCTCTCGGCGCGGGTGCTGCCGGGCAGAGGTTCGGATTTCATTCTGGAACTGCCGCCGATCCGGGTGCCGCAGCTCAGTCACCTGGCCGTTAAGACCCTGGCACGCATTGAGTGGTATTTGAGAGAGGTTGTGCCGCTGTTCATCATCGGCACGCTGTTCCTGTTCGTTCTGGACAAAGTGGGGGCACTGGCGGTGTTGGAGCAGGTTGCCTCACCTCTCGTCGTCGACTTTCTGGGTCTGCCACGCGAGGCGACGGCAGCGATGCTCATTGGTTTCCTGCGCCGCGACTACGGTGCCGCCGGTTTCTTTGTCCTGGCGCATGACGGGCAGATGGACGCGCTGCAGATGGTGGTCGCATTAGTGACGATCACGCTGTTCGTCCCCTGCATCGCCAATTTGCTCATGATTGTCAAAGAGCACGGTTGGAAGACAGCGGTGGGGATGGCGGCGTTCATCTTTCCATTGGCCTTCACGGTCGGGGGCGTCGTGCGGTGGGTGTTAGTGAGCTGGAATGTCGTGCTTTGAAAAGGATTCGTAGTAGCGACTTCAGTCGCTCTTGCGCACCCAAAGCGACTGAAGTCGCTACTACGAGCAGGTGATCTTATGCGCTGCTCCCTGTGTGGTTATAACTTCGACCCAGGCGATAGCACCTGCGCGCCAGCCTGTCCGATGCAGCAGGATTGCAATCTAGTGTGTTGCCCAAATTGTGGCTACACCATGCTGGATCTGGCTCACTCACGCACGGCTGGCTGGCTCCAACGGTTTCTGGATGGTCGTGCTCACCGCAGGAGAAGGCGAAGGGGGCAACAAGCGCATGAGGGAACTTCGTTGCT
>JBBITV010000432.1:0-2860 GCA_037440585.1 Chloroflexota bacterium | reverse complement strand
GGTGGTCGCCATCAGAGTGGGCGAGCCAGGGCGGCTGGCACGCCTGAGTTCTCTCGGGCTCGTTCCAGGCAGTATGGTGACGGTCCGGCAGCGCCAGCCGGCGTACATTGTGCAGGTGGGTGAGACGGAGTGGGCGATAGATGCTTCTATCGCTGCGGAGATCTTCGTCGAATCTGTCAACGAATCCTAAACGAATAAACGAATCATCTCACACGCTGACTATTCGTTTCCCATTCGTTGATAGACTATTTCCAATCACCGAAAGGAGAGCAACATGCTAGAAGCCCTCGTCATCACTCTCCGCGAAGGTATTGAGGCAGCACTGGTCGTGGGGATTGTACTGGCCTATTTGCAGCGGACGGGCCGGCCGGATCTGAAACGCTACGTCTACCTGGGCCTGGGGGCGGCAATCGTCGCCAGCGTGGCCGGAGCGATCCTGTTCCAGGCGTTCGGGATCGATCCTGAGAATGAGATCATGGAGGGGACCATCCTGCTCGTGGCGGCTGCGTTCGTCGGCACGATGATCATCTGGATGTGGCGCACCGGGCGCCGCATAAAGCGTGAGCTGGAGGCCGGGCTGGAGCGCGTCCTGGCCGACGACCAACAATCGTCTTCGCGCGGGGCCGGGCTGGGGTTGGCCCTGTTTACCTTCGCCATGGTCCTGCGGGAAGGGATCGAGACAGTTCTGTTCTTGACGGCCCTATCGGCGTCCATTGGCGGGAATCCGCTCAACAATCTGCTGGGGGGCCTGGCAGGCTTGCTGCTAGCAGTCCTGTTCGGATTTCTCCTGGTGCGGGGCAGCCTGCGTATCAATCTCGGCCGCTTCTTCACCGTCACCAGCATGGTGCTGCTGATCCTGGTGGCGAAGCTCTTCGCCAATGGCATCCACGAGTTTTCTGAGGTCGGCCTGCTGCCCACCAACCCGACTGAGTTGGCCCTCATCGGGTTGTTGACTCGTGAGAGCACGACGATTGTCATCCTTGTGCTGCTCATCGCCCTGCCGGCGTTGCTGGTGCTCTGGGATGCCTGGCGTGTGCGCCTCCCCGACCAACTGCCGGAGGAATCACCCGTGGAGCGGCGGAAGCGCCTGGCCCAGGCCCGCAGTGCTCGTCTGTGGGCAACCAGCGCGGCGATGGTGGCGTTGCTGATCAGCTCGAGCCTGCTTTTCTCCGTTGCGGCTGCGTCGAATAAAGGCTATGACCCAGCACCGGTACCTCTGTCTCCCGAGGGCGAGTTGCTGAAAGTGCGCCTGGCCGAGTTAGAAGATGGCCATATTCACAAGTACATGCACCGCATGGCGGACGCGGACGTGCGCTTCTTCCTGATGAAACGTGCTGATGGCAGCCTGGCCTCGGCTTTCGACGCCTGTGGCATCTGCCCGGCCAAGGGCTACTACCAGGCTGGCGACCAATTGATGTGCCGCAACTGTGATGCACCGATCAACCTGGAGACGGTGGGTGAGCCAGGTGGCTGCAACCCGATCCCGCTGGACGTGACCATCGACGGTGAGTCGGCGCTGATCTACCTGGCCAATCTGACGGCGGCCAAGGCCAAGTTTCAGGAGAAATAACGATGCTGTTCCGCCTGTTGTGGCAATCCTTCCGGCGGCGTCGCAGCCGCATTGCCCTGGCGGTGCTGGCGGTGGCCCTGGGCGCATCTCTGGCGACGGCGCTCCTGGCTATCTCCCTCGATATCACTGAGAAGATGGGACGCGAACTGCGGGCCTTCGGAGCCAACATCCAGGTCGTTCCCAAGAGTCAGGGGCTGGAGGTGGAGGTGGCCGGGATGCGCTATGCCACACCTGCCGTTACCGATTATCTGACCGATTATCTGAATGAAGCCGACTTGCCCAAGCTGAAGACCATCTTTTGGCGACATAACATCGTCGGGTTTGCGCCATTCCTTTCGGGCGCCGTCGAGGTGGACGGGCAGCGGGCACTGTTGGTCGGCACGTGGTTCGAGAAGGAGGTCCCGATCCCGACGGCGAAGCGCGTCATTGCTTTGCCGGGTGGCCAGTCACGCGAGGTGACGCCGGAGTCAAAAACGTTCACGACCGGGATGAAGGCGATCGCGCCGTGGTGGAAGGTCCAGGGGGCATGGGTTGGTAAGAATGAGGTCGAGACCGGCGTGTTAATGGGAGTGGCGCTGGCGCAGCGGTTGGGACTGAATCCTGGCGACGGGGTGACGGTTGGCTACCGTGGCGCAAGTTATCCGCTACGCGTCAGCGGTGTGGTGACTACCGGCGGATTCGAGGATGAGCAGGTATTCGTCGACCTGAGCCTGGCGCAACGTATCTTCAACTTGCCGGGCAAGGTTGAGCGCCTGCAAGTCAGCGCCCTGGTCAAGCCCGACGACGACCTGGCGAAGCGCGCCAAGGGCAACCCCAAGGCGTTGTCCGAAGCCGATTTCATCACGTGGTACTGCTCACCCTACATCGACGCGGTGACGTATCAGATTGAGGAGGTGATCGGCGGCAGCCAGGCGCGCCCGATCCGGCAGGTGGCCGAAGCCGAAGGCGCATTCCTGACCCGGATGGCGCTGACGCTCGCTCTGGTCACGCTGGTGGCGCTGGTGACCGCTGCGCTGGGCGTCATGGCGACGATGACGACGACGGTCCTGGAGCGCGTGCGCGAGATCGGTTTGATGAAGGCAATCGGTGGGGAGAATGGGCAGATTGTCCTACAGTTCGTGCTGGAGGCGGTCGCTTACGGACTGCTGGGGGGGCTGTTGGGATATGCCGCCGGGCTAGGGTTGGCGCAGTTCATCGGGGTGCGGGTGTTTGCGGCGGCCGTCGCGCCGAACGCAGTGGTGTTCCCGGTGACTCTGGCGCTGGCGGTGGGGGTGGCGTTGTTGGGCAGTT
>JBBITV010000431.1:0-3716 GCA_037440585.1 Chloroflexota bacterium | reverse complement strand
CCGAGCTGTTTCTGGGCCAATAGCTCGCGTTTCGTCGGCATGGGCTTTTGTCAGACGACAGTTGCCATCTTTCGGCCTCTCACTGCGCCGCGCAAGGCGTTGACAGCAAGCGCGGCAACCAGGCGCAGCCCCATCCCCAGGTAGACCAGCCCGTTGACCAACGGCGAATAGTCCGCGGCCATGTTCTTGCGATGAAACTGGAAGATGGCCCGGTGCCATTCGACGACCATGCGCAGCCGGCGTTTGCGGGTGCTGGCCCCCTTGTGGTGAATTACCACCACCTGTGGATTATAGACCACTTTCCAGCCGGCCTGTTTGGCTCGAAAGCACCAGTCCTCGTCCTCGCAGTAGATAAAGAAGCGTTCGTCCAGCGAGCCGATCTGCTCCATACACTCGCGGCGAATCATCAGAAAGGCGCCGATGACTGCGTCCACCTCGGTCAGTTGGTCTTCCGGCAGATAGCCCATATAGTAGCGGTTGAAGCGCGGGCTGTGCGGAAAGAGCGCGCTCAGGCCAACCGTCTTGTAGAAATAGATCGCCGGGGTCTTGAACGAGCGACGGCAGGGCTTGTCGAGTTCCCCATTGGGCAGCAGCACGCGCGGACCGAGGATGCCGACGTCGGCATGGGCCTCCATATAGTCCAGCGCCGTCTGGATCGCCCCTGGGCGCAGCTCGACGTCGGGATTGAGTAACAACAGATAGCGACCGTGGGCCCGGCGCAGGGCACGGTTGTTCGCTTTGGCAAAGCCCAGGTTGGCGCCGTTCTCGATCACCTGAACGGCCGGGAATTCGCGCTGCACCGTCGCCAGGCTGTCGTCGGTGGAGCCATTGTCGACGACAAAGGTCTCGAGCGCCAGCCCCGCCGTCGTCTCGAAGAGCGACTCGAGCGTGCGGCGCAGCAGCTCGCCGCCGTTATAGTTGACGATCACCACCGACAGGAGTGGGGGGTCAACCGCGCCCGGAAAGCTCATACGCCTCTTCGTACACCTGGAGTGTGCGGCGAGCTGTCTCCTCCCAGGTAAACCGCCGCGCCTGCTCCAACCCCTTTGCGCGCATCTGCCGACGCAGGTCGCCGTCGCTCAGCACGCGGCGCATCGCTGCAGCCAGGCCATCCACATCCAGGGGATCGATCAACAGTGCAGCATCGCCAGCCACCTCCGGCAGCGATGAGACGTTCGAGGTGATCACCGGCGTGCCGCAGGCCATCGCTTCCAGCACCGGAAAGCCAAAGCCCTCATACGAGGAAGGATAGACGAAGAGGTCAGCACCTGCATACATCGCGGGCAGGTCGGGCTCCCTCACAAAGCCCACAAGGCGGACGCGCTCCCGGCAGGACACCCGCGCCGCTGCGTCGTAGATCTCCTGATAGTCCCAGCCAGGGTTGCCGGCGACGATCAACTGATGTTCAGGGAACGCCGACGCGATGGCGTCGAAAGCCCTGATCAGCAACGGCAGGTTCTTGCGTGGATCCAGCTTTCCCACGTAGAGGACGTACGGCTGGCGCACGCCATAGCGGGCCAGCAACTCACCCATCTGCGCATCAGAAACGCCCGGGCGAAAGACGTCCAGGTCAACCCCCAGGTATGTCACCGCCACCCGTTCCGGCGCCACTCCCAGCAGCGCGACGACGTCCCGTTTCGACGCTGCGGAGATGGCGACGATCCGTGCCGCGCGTCGGGCGGACGGCGGGATCAACGTACGGAAGTAGGCTCGCTTGACGCGCGTGTGGTACTCGGCATGGGTGAACCAGGTCATATCAAGGAGCGAGACAACAGAAGCGCACGGCAGCGTCAAGGGAGCCACAAAGACCGGCGAGTGCAGCACGTCGAGGCGGTAACGCCGCGCCAGCAACGGGAGAGCCATCTGCTCCCATAGCAGCCGCAGCGGGCGCACAGTCGTCAGCCGGCCGCAGTCCACGCGCCGGCAGCCATCCGCCGGCAGCAGGTGCAGGTTGTCGGCGTTACCGAACACAACCAGATCGTGCCCGTGGTCCAACCTGCTCAAAGCCCACACCAGCTCCAGGATGTAGCGGCCAGGGCCGGCCATGCCCAGGCGGTTGGAGAGGGCAAAGGTATTGATGCCAACGCGCACGTCTCTACACTCCTACGGCCCGCTCGGGCCAACGCTCGGCGATCAACCGCTCGTACAGTGCCTTTGTACGCCCAATCTGCTTATCGACCCCAAAGCGCCGCCTAGCCATCTCCCTACCCTCCTCACCCCAGCGAGCATAGGCAGGCAGGTCGCGCAGCACCATCAATAGTGCCTGCGCCATCGCCTCGGGTTCACGCGGAGGCACAAGAATTGCCCCACGGTATCCATCTATCACTTCGGGAATGGGCCCCACGTTTGTCGAGACGAGAGGACGGCGCGCCAACATTGCCTCGATGTTGACAATTCCCAAGCCTTCCCAATGTGTGGCCGTGGCAAAGACATCCAGAGCGAACATGATTTCGGGTATATCTTGACGGTAACCAACAAAATGAACATGTGAATCCAGACCCTGTTCAGATACCAAGCGCTCCAGGTCGGCACGCAACGGGCCATCGCCTACAATCAAGAAATGCACCTGCGGCATCTCGCAATGCACCAACCCCGCAGCCCGAACGAAATCCTCCATGCCCTTTTGGATACACAATCGGCCTACTGTTCCCACCAAGGGCAAGTCAACCGGGACGCCCAACCCGGCACGCTTGGCCGCAACATCCACTGCAATGTCATAGCGGCGCAAGTCGATGTTGTCGTTATAGATCGCCGTGATCCTGGCAGGATCAATGCCCTGCAGTCGTATAGCCCGTTCGCGCAAATTGCCCGACGTGGTGATGATATGATCGCAGCAGCGAGCCAGCACGCGTTCCACCAGCAGATAGACCGGTCTGAGCATTGCCCGCTTGCCCGTCAAAATGTCGGTCTGGAATATGTGCATGGTCCAGACCACAATAGGCACACGGGCCAACCGGGCGGCCAGGCGCCCGAGCACACCGGCGCGACTGCCCTGCAAATGAACAATGTCGTAGCGCCCGCGGCGAAAGATTCGCACCAGTTGAAGCATAGCAAACAGGTTAAAGGGGCTCTTCATCGCAATCGGGATATGGGGATAGCCACGTCTACGCACCTCGTCTACCAGAAAACCTTCGGCAGCAGAGCAGACTGTCATATCCCATCTCTGGGGATCCAGGTTATCCAGAAAGGTAAGAATATGAAAAGCCTCTCCTCCCAGAAAAGAATGTTCTGTGACCAGCAGCAGGCGTATCCTGTCCTGCAATTGGGAATCAGGAAACGAGCGTAGTATATAATTCCTCATGGCGATCTACTATCACTTCCCAATCATAGTTGAGAGCAAAATCACGGCATTTCTGCTGCAAACTCGTTTCTGCAAGTAAGGGCAGAACGCGTCGAATTGCCCTCTCCAGAGCGTCTGGATGCAAGCCAGTTGCCAGGAAGCGCGGATCAAAAGCCTCCAACAATTCCAAAGTACTACCCACAGGCGTGCCAAGCACTGGCAGCCCTGAAGCCATGGCCTCCAGCGTGATCAGCCCAAACCCCTCCAACGCCAGGGTGGGCAAAACGAACAGGTCGGCGGCCTGGTAGTACGCGGGCAGATCGGCCTCGGGGATAAAGCCGGCAAAGTGCACCCGGCCGGCAAGGCCCAATTCCGCCGCCAGTGCGCGCAGCGGTTCCTCCAACCGCCCGCGTCCGCCGACGACGAGGTAGAGATC
>JBBITV010000430.1:2303-3722 GCA_037440585.1 Chloroflexota bacterium | reverse complement strand
CTGCCAACGGGCAGTATCCTGTGATACATTAACCAGACGCCCGAACGAGCGCCCAAAGGAATGGCGCATCGTGTGAAATGTTGCCGCTTTGGTAATCCCTGCCTTCTTTCGAGAAGATTGAAAAACCTTCTCCGCCGACCGCTCCGATAAATGATCCGTCGGGTCATCGCCCTGAAAAAGCCAATCCTTGGGTTTGTATTCACGAAAATAGTCGCGCAGCACCACCAACGCAGTCTCGGACAATAGCGTATAGCGGTCTTTCGCACCCTTACCCGCCGTCACTCGAATTTGCATCCGTTTGGAGTCAATATCGCTCACTTTGAGCCGCACTACTTCGCCTACACGTAGCCCGGCGGAATAGGCCATCATCAGCAAGGCCTTGTGCTTCAGATTGCTCGTGACCTTGAGCAACTTGGCCACCTCCTCACGGCTCAGGACGACCGGCAACTGTGACGGCCTTTTCATGCGCGGAAGATCGCTGATTTTCTCTGGCTGCTTCAAGATGGTCTCATAGAGCAGGATCAAGGCCGCCCGCACTCCCCGGCAGTAGCCAGCCGAAACCTGCCCGCTGGTCGCCATCTGCACCAGGTAGCCGCGGATGTCTTCGCGCGTCGCCTCCTCGGGTTTAACCTTCAGCCAGTCGAAATAGTTGCGCAGATGCTGCCCATAGCTCTTGCGCGTGCCGTAAGCCATGCCGCGCAAGACCAGTTCATCGTCGACCGCTTTGATCAATGGATGCGGCGGGCTCGTCGTGAGGGGCTTGCCTCTCACAGAGGAAGTACGCGGCTTGGGGGGCGGCGGCGCGCCAGACTTGGGCTCGACCGCGATCCATTCCGCTGTCGTTTTCGGCGGGGCGGCAAAAAGTTCCGTCAGCTTCGCTCGCGCTTCAGGTGTATCCGGGATAGTCCAGAACTTGCCGTCTGGGTTCCACTGCCGCCCCGGAATCTGTTTGATCGCCGCGACGGCGGCCTCACTGTATTCGAATCTGACGACGAGCCTGCCCGGTTTGCCGGGAGAGATTTCGAAGCTGGCCATACATTGCATCCCCTGCGAACGGTTGCGTGCTTGCATTCAGGAGGGCAGGTCGCCCTAAAGATCAAGCCACGTGACTGAGGACTGCCAGAAAACGCAAAAGCGGGCCTGTCCCGGTAGGATTTGGACGATGGCCCGCTTCGCATATGTTCACCAGATAGCCCCTTTCCTGTTACTCGGCCGCTTGGTGGCTTCAAAAGGGAGAAATGGTATTTGTTGCGGCTGCCGAAGAAACCGTGCGCCAACGATGATCGCGAGTATTATACCTGAGCCGCGCCGATTCTGCAACTAGCGGTTACTACGAACCTATTTTGCGAGTGGGTGGCACGTCAGGCACAGCGACGCGTTGTTGTCGTCTTTGAAAGCGGTGTGGTCAGGATTCGCCTT
>JBBITV010000430.1:0-2273 GCA_037440585.1 Chloroflexota bacterium | reverse complement strand
AGCCACGTGGCAGATCAGGCACTGGATCCGTCGCACGTGGCTTGCCGGGGTTTTGGGTGGTGTTCCTGCAGCCGCTTGCGTGGGCGGCGGCGTGGGTGCCGTCACGGTGGCTGCGGCGGACGCCGTGGTTGGTGCTATCGTAGGCACGGCCGGTGGTGCTACGGTTGAGGGGTGGCACGACCAGCAGAGCGAGGCGTTGTTATCATCTTTGAAAGTGGTGTGGTCAGGCGCCGCCTTCGGAACCTTCGGCGCGCCTCCGACGCCAGCCGCGTGACAGATCAGGCACCGGACCCGTCCCACATGGCTCGTTGGGATTTTGGGGGGTGCTCCCGCGGCGGCTTGCGTGGGCGCAGGCGTGGATGCTGTGACAGGCGCCGTCGTCAGTGCTGTGGCTGCGGCCATGGGTGCCTTCTCCCCGTGCCCGATCCGTTCATGACACCGGCCGCACTTCACGCCTTCGCCCGTCACGTGGATCCGGTGGATCTGCGGCGGTTCTCCCCGTAGCAATTCCTGGGTGTCCTGCAGATGGCAGGCGGAGCATTCCTCTTTGACCTTCCCGTCGCCAAGGGTCACGGCCGGGTGGCAGGCCGTGCACTCCACCGCTTTTTGATTCGCCAGCAGCCCCTCATGGGAGAAGCCCCCCATCGTCGGCCGGGTGCTGATGGAAGCGTGACAGGTCAGACATGAGCCCACGGCGGTTGGATTGTCCTTGCGGCCCTTGAAATGGCACAGGAAACAGGCTTCTTCGTTAAGGGAGAAGTGCATATCGGCCCGCGTCATGGAATGGCAGACTGCGCAGCGTACTTCCACCCCCCGCAACGTTCGCTCCAGGTGGCCCCCGTGCCCAAAGGAGACCCGATCAGCTAGCAGAACCGGCGTGTTCTTCAAGGCTGTCGTAGTGTGACACCCGTCCCGCAGGCAACTCTGGTCGCTCACGACGGCGACGGGCCTATACCCCTCAGTGGCCGTAGCTGTCTTCACTAACTCCGACAGTCCCACGATCTTGTTCCTGACGTAGGACTGAGCACCCGGCGCATAGTGACAATCCACGCAGGAGATACCGGCCTGGCCGTGCACCGAGGCCTGCCAACTGGTAAAGTAGGGACTCATCGTATGGCACAGGCCGCAAAAGGGCGGACTGGAGGTAGACTCCACGCCGAAGCCGGCCAGCCCGACCCCTGCCAGCACTATCACCGGCAGCCCGTAAACCACCCAGTCGCGGCGCGCTACCTTCTGTCCGAAATGTATCGGGGTGCGGAACCTCATGCGGCGGCTGGCCAGGTCGTAGGCAAAGACCAGAGCGATCAGCAGACAGCCGTAAACGAGGAAGATGAATACATGGTTGGCGAAGCGGTCGCCCACACTGCGCAGGAAGCTGTAGCCCAGTAAGGCCAGGCTGGCCGTGATCAGGTAGACGAAAACGTCGAGGCGAGTCAGGAACAGCAGGCCCAGCCACACCAGTGATCCAACTACCAGTACCATCCACACACTGGCCGGGCTCAGCCCCTCCACCCACAGCACTGCGCCACCGGAGACCAGCGCTATCGCGCTCACCGCCGCCAGGATGGCCTGGCTGCCGACCGCGTCCCCGCGTCGCCGCAAGAGGAAGCCGTAGCCTAGTAGAGGCAGGGCTACAGGGATGAAATAGCCCATGACGTTGGCCCGTTCGACGAAGGGCAGAAACGACAGCCCGATCAACACCAGCAGGGCCAGGGAAAGTCCCACCCCGGCCAGGAAACCACGCTCTTGCCGGCGGCAGGCCATCCAGATGTACACGGCCAGATGCAGCACCACCCCTGCGAAAGCGGCCGCGTCGTCCAGCCTGGGGGCGAGGAGGAGAAAGGCCGCCGCCCCGACGAGAGCGTTGAGGTGTCCGGCGAGGTAGAAAGGAGCCTTCACCTCACCCCCTGTCCCCTCTCCTCTCCCAATGTTGGGAGAGGAGAGAGAGGACCCATACGCCCCCGCGGCGTAAAAGAGGGCGGTTAATGGCAAGGCCAGCAGCACGTACCGGGCCCCCAGTCCGGCCCCCAACGCGGCCAGAAAAGCAGCCAGGACGGTGAAGCCACAGGCCGGATAGAGATAGGCCGCCTGCCGGCGCCGGGCTGTCACGACGAAGAAGGTCAGGGCATAGAGGGCGGCGATGGCAGCCGCGAGCGCTACCGCCAGCACGAGAACCGCCACGAACAGCAGGCCGATCGTGTTGGCTCACCTGGGGCAGCAGGGCGGCTCGCGCAGAGCACGCCGCACATCGACAGCATGATGCAGCGCTTGAT
>JBBITV010000429.1:0-3726 GCA_037440585.1 Chloroflexota bacterium | reverse complement strand
CTCGACGGCGCGGAAGAGGCCGGCGCCGGGACCTGTGACCCATGCGCCGTTTTCGGCCGTCTCCTCTCCAGCCGGCACTGCCCAATAAGCTTCAAACCCTCGAAAGTGATCCAATCGGACGATATCCACCAACTGGAACGCCATCTTGAAGCGGGCGATCCACCAGGCGTAGCCGTCTTGCGCCATCACATCCCAACGATAAAGCGGGTTACCCCACAACTGGCCCGTCGGGCTGAAATAGTCCGGCGGCACACCCGCTACGACGGTCGGGTTGCCTGCCTGGTCAAAGTAAAACAGCTCCGGGTGCGACCAGGCGTCGGCGCTGTCGTAGGCGACGAAGATGGGGATGTCGCCGACGATGCGGATGCCGCGCTCGTTGGCATAGGCTTTCAGCGCAGACCATTGTTTGAAGAACTGGAATTGCAGGTATTTCTGGTATTGAATCTCACCGGACAGGGTCTCCGTCCAGCGTTCGACAGCCGCCGCTTGGCGCATGGCGATGTCTTTTTCCCACTCGCTCCAGACTGTCCCGCCAGGGTACTCCTTGAGCGCGGCAAAGAGGGCGTAGTCGTCCAGCCAGGTGCGGTTCGCCTCGACGAAATCCTCGAACTTTGTGAGTTCCGCTGCGCTGGCATTGGCCTTGAAGTTCTCAAACGAAAGCCGCAAGAGAGGCTTCTTGAAGTCGATGACCGCGCCGTAGTCCACGTACTCCGGAAAGGTGGGGGCACCGTCGAAATCCCAGGGCGCCAGGCAGTACTCTTCAACCAGCCGTTCCAGGCTGATCAGCAACGGGTTGCCCGCGAACGCCGACAGGGCTTGATACGGCGAATCTCCATAGCTCGTCGGGCCGAGGGGCATGATCTGCCAGAGTTGCTGGCCGCTGGCCGCCAGGAAATCGACGAAGCGGTAGGCCGCATCCCCCAGGTCGCCGATGCCGAAGCGGCCGGGGAATGAGGTTGGATGAAGGAGGATGCCGCTGGCTCTTGGAAACTCCATCCTGTTCACCTTGTTGAACGTTGAACGTTAAACGTTTGCTAACGAATGAGCCCTTTATGGGGCGAAAACAGCAGGGCGATAAAGAAGAACGCCGTCGCGACCAGGACGATAGCTGCACCAGACGCGACGTTCAGGAAGAACGACAGGTACAGGCCGGCAATTCCCGAAGTGGCCCCGATGGCGGCCGCCAGGACCATCATCGTCGGCAGCCGGCGCGCGAGCAATGAGGCCGTCGCTCCAGGCGTCACCAGCATCGCTACCACCAGAGCGACGCCCACCGTCTGGAGCGCAACGACGATGGTCAGCGACAACATTACCAGCAAAAGATAGCCGAGCCGCTCAACCGGCAGGTGCAGCGCCGCAGCCATCACCGGGTCGAATGAGGTCAACAGGAATTCCTTGTACAGCAAGCAGATGGTTGCCAGGACGAGGATGCTCAGGCCCGCGATGATGGCCAGGTCGGCCTCGGAGACGCCCAAGACGTTGCCAAACAGGATGTGGGTGAGATCAACACTGTAGCTGCGGATGGTGCTGATGAGCAGGATGCCCAGAGCGAAGGCGCCGGGGAACAACACGCCGATGGCCGTGTCTTGCTTGATCTGGCCTTGCCGCGTCAGGAAGCCGATGCCAAGGGCCGTGGCAACGCCCGCGACCAACGCGCCGATCAGGAGGTTGGCCTGCACCAGGTATGCCGCGGCAACCCCAGGCAGGATGGCGTGGGCCAGCGCATCGCCAATGAACGCCATCCCGCGCAAGACGACGTAGGTGCCGATGACCGAGCACAGTACGCCGACCATCAACGCGGCGAGCAGCCCGCGCTGCATGAAGCCGAATTGAAGTGGAGAGAGTAACAACTCAAACAAAGTGCGCCTCATTGACTGCCATGAAGGTGCCATCTGCTGTCCGCAACAGCGTCAACTGATCGCCATAGGTCTCGCTCAGGACTTCGCGGGTGAAGACCTTCGCCGTTGGCCCGTAGGCGATGAGCCGGCGATTCAGCGCCAACACCTGGTCGAAGTGCTCGGCGACGGTATTCAGGTCGTGGGTGGCGACCAGGACGGTCTTGCCATCCAGGCGCAGCCGGTCCATGATCTCGAAAGTGGTCTGCTGCGTGGCCAGGTCAACGCCAGTGAAGGGTTCATCCATCAGCAGGACATCGGCATCCTGGGCGATGGCACGCGCCAGGAAGACGCGTTGTTGTTGCCCGCCCGACAACTCACCGATCTGCCGGTCGGCCAGGTGCGCCATGCCGACCTGATTCAGCGCACTCCGGACGACTGCCCAGTCCTGCCGTCCGGGCCAGCGTAGCCAGCCCAGCCGGCCAAAGCGCCCCATCACGACCACGTCGGAGACGGTCACCGGAAAACTCCAGTCGATATCCTCGCGCTGTGGAACGTAGGCCAGCCGGCTACCGGCACGCCGGGGTTCCTCGCCGTGGATGCAGATGTGCCCGTGGTACAGCGGCAGCAGGCCGACAATCGCCTTGAACAAAGTCGATTTGCCCGCACCATTTGGGCCGATGACGGCCACCTGCTGGCCGCAGTGCACAGTTAGCGTCACGCCCTCGACTGCCGGCTGGCCGTTGTAGCCCAACGTCACACCTTCCAGGGTGATGGCCTCGCATAGATGGGACGGGTCAGTCTCGATTAGTCCGTCTCTTGAGAAGTAGCTGCGTCGCATAAAGAACCCCGTTCCTTCAGTTCCCCTTCAGTGCTGTCACAATCGCCTCAACGTCAAACCGCATCATGCCGACATACGTGTCGGCACCACTACCTGGCGGGCCGACGGAGTCCGTGTAGAGCTGTTTGACCACCTTGACGCCCGCTTCACGCGCCACGCGATCCGCCAACGTCTGGCTGACGGTGGTCTCCGTGAAGATAGCCGGGACGCCAGCAGTCCTGATCGCTTGAATCAGGCCAGCCATCTGCTGCGCTGATGGTTCGGCCCCGGCGCTGGCACTGGGAATAATGGCGCCGATGATCTCGAATCCGTATCGTTGCGCGAAGTAACCAAAGGTGTCGTGGCTGGTAACCAGGATGCGCTGCTCGGGCGGAAGCTGACCGGTCTGCTTCTGGATCCACTCGTCCAGAGATTTCAGTTCAGCCAGGTAACGCCCGGCGTTGCTGCGGTAGGCTTCGGCGCCCGCCGGATCGGCGGCGATCAGACCTTCTTGAATGTTCTGCACGTAGGCCTGCGCGTTCTGCACGTCGAACCAGAAGTGCGGGTCATCTACTTGGCGTCCATCTTCTATCTCGCGCCGGGGCGTCAGACCCTGCGAGACCACCACCACTGGACGTTGCCCGCCCGCATTGGCGATGATATTGTTCAGCCAGTCATCGAAACCTGCCCCGTTCTGGAACACAATGTTGGATTCGGCCACCATCCGGACGTCCGCCGGTACCGGGTTGAAGGTGTGTGGATCAGCGCCGATGGGCAACAGGCTCGCCACCTGGACCCTGTCACCACCGACCTGGCGCACCATGTCGGCAATGATTGTCGTCGTGGCAACGGCGCGCAGCTTGCCGGCGGCTGGACCCGCTGGTGCCGCCGATTTCGGGGCTGTGCCCTCCGAGCAGGCGGTGAGGAATAGGATCAATGACCAAATCCCAATGACCAAATCCCAAATCCCAATTCTGGTCATTGAGATTTGAGATTTGGGGTTTGAGATTTGGGGTTTGGGATTTGGGATTTGGGATTTGGGATTTGGGATTTGATCATTCGCACTGGCAC
>JBBITV010000428.1:0-3736 GCA_037440585.1 Chloroflexota bacterium | reverse complement strand
GGGAGCACGTGCTGTCTGAGGCGGTAGAAGACCGGATCGATGCAGTCCTTGGGCATCCGACAACGGACCCCCACGGGGCACCCATCCCGGCCAAGGACGGCAGTGTCCGCCAGGTTCTTCAGGATCGGCTCTCCGATCTGGAGCCGGGGCAGTCAGGCGTGGTCTCGGAGGTGTCGGACGAGGATCCGGAGCTGCTGCGCTACCTGGGTGGGATGGGTCTTTACCCGCAGGTGTCCATCGACGTCTTGGGTAAGGAGCCGTTTGATGGGCCGCTCACTATCCGGGTTGGCACGACCGAGCACGTCCTGGGGCGTGGAGCGGCATCGCAGGTCCTTGTCGCGCCGAACAGATGAGACTGTCAGCGGAGTAATGAGTATGGACACACCAGAATCGATGAAACTTTCGAGGCGTGACTTTCTGGAGGTACATCTACGAATTCACGGCGGAGCCCTTTGGCCTGCACTTGTACCACTGCCACGTCATGCCCCTGAAGAAGCATATCCACAAGGGACTCTACGGCACGTTCATCATCGATCCGCCGGAGCCACGCCCGCCCGCCCGCGAGCTGGTTATGGTAATGAACGCTTTCGACCTGGACGGCGATGGGGAGAACGAGTTCTACGCGGTGAACACCCTGGCGTTTGCGTACCAGGATCACCCAATTGACCTGAAAGTTGGCGAGCTGGTACGGATCTACCTGGTCAACATGACCGAATTCGACCTGATCAACTCCTTCCACATACATGGCAACTTCTTTAAATTGTACCGCACCGGCACCAGCCTGACCCCGCATGACTACACCGACACGGTCATGCTCTGCCAGGGTGAGCGGGCGATCCTGGAGTTCACCTACAAGTTCCCCGGCAAGTTCATGTTCCACGCGCATCAGAGTGAGTTCGCGGAATTGGGATGGATAGGGTTGTTTGAGGTGACGACATAAAACGTCAAACGTCATCACTCATCGTTACGTTTGACGTTTGACGTGGAGGAGTTTGCGATGGAAAACGTTGAGACGCGGCAGATTACGACGACGCAAGTAAGTAGACAACTGGGCTTGCTCCTGGCGGGGCTGATCCCGCTGTTGTTATTGGGGGTGGTGCTGGCGCTCTTTGTGGTGACGGGGGCTGGGCTGGTCGTGAAGCCGATGGCGCCTATCGAGCAGTTGGACATCGAGCGGATCGTGCTGCGACCGGACGAGGTTGTTTTGTCGGTGCGCAATACCGGCGCGGAGCCGTTCACAATCGCCCAGATCCTGGTCGACGATGCCGACTGCCAGGCGAGGGTGACACCGCTGGAGACGATGCCGCGATTCGGAAGTGCGACGATTAGCCTCAATTATCCCTGGGTGGAGGGCGACCCCCTATCAGTGAAACTGATCACCTCCAATGGGCTCATCTTCACCCGTGAAATAGAGGTTGCGGCGCCATCTCCGGAGCCAGGCTGGGATACGTTCGTGAGCTTCGCCCTGGTGGGGATCTATGTGGGCATCGTGCCGGTCGGATTGGGGCTGTTGTGGTTCCCCTTCCTGCGGCGGATGGGCCGCCGTGGGCTCAACTTCGTGCTGGCGCTGACGGTGGGGCTGCTTGTCTTCCTGGTGGTCGATACCCTCTTGGAAGCGCTGGAGGTGGCGGAGTGGGTGCCAGGGGTATTCCAGGGGGTGCCCGCGGTCGTGTTGGTGACGGTGCTCAGTTTCCTGGGGCTGGTGGCGGTTGGACAGCGGCGACCAGGGCAGAGCCTGTCGCGCCTGGGCCTCGCGTACCTGATCGCCCTGGGCATCGGGCTGCACAACCTGGGCGAGGGCCTGGCGATCGGCTCCTCCTTCGCCCTGGGCGAAGCGGCCTTGGGCGCCTTCCTGGTCGTTGGGTTCACGCTGCACAATATCACCGAGGGCGTCGGGATCGCCGCACCCCTCGCACGGGAGCGGCCTGCGCTGCGTCACTTCATCCAACTTGCGGCCCTGGCGGGATTGCCAGCCATCCTTGGAACCTGGATCGGCGGATTCGTCTACTCAGACGTGGCGGCAATGCTGTTCCTGGCGATTGGTGCCGGAGCGATCTTGCAGGTCATCTACGAGGTGACGAAGCTGATCGCCCGAGACAGCGCCAAGGCTAGCCTCCCACTTGTATCGTGGGGCAATCTGGCGGGGTTGATGGCGGGTATCCTGATCATGTACCTGACTGCATTCCTCGTGAAGTTCTGAGACAGCAAGAAACCCCTTCTTTCACTTGGCTCACGCGGGTACGTCGCTTTCGCCTGCTTCCAGGTCGGTTGCTGGCAGGCCATTCAGCGGGCGTTTGATACGCTTGAGGAAAAGTACATCGTCCGCGAGGCGGGGATGCCGCTAGAAGTGCGGCTTAAGAACGCCCAGTGGATGCAGCCGACCCCGGACGAGCGGCTGACGCTCATCAGTTGCTGGCCGTATTGGACCAACACCCACCGAGTGATTATTGTGGCGCGGCCAGTGCCATCTGGGGGATGAAGTCTACATCCGCTACTACCCGACATCTACCTGCGCCTGTACGACCCTGAAAGCTTGTCTGAAAAGGTTCGTAGTGGGCGCTTCAGCGCCTAAATAGCGCACCGAAGTGCGCATTACGAACACTAGATGTGGACTTTTCAGACAAGCTCTGGGGGGCGAGTGATACACACCTCACCCAACGCCGGGCAGCGGCCAGCAGTGGATCCGCGTCAAGTGCTGGCCGCCGGGGCGCACGTTTCACGCTTCAAATTCTCAGCCTCTTCCCAGGTTGCACTCAGTTTCGTTTAAGGTTCCCCGCTAATACCTGTTCCTGAAGCAAGCAGCCGACAGTGGAGGGGTTATGAACACCGCCTTAGTCGCGTACTTTGGCCTATCTAAACAACAGAGTAAGACGAGCAATTTCGCTTGCACATGAACAGGCTGACCTGCTCTGGTATTTCGGGCGACGACACGCTATACTGAATCCGGCAGGTGATTTTCGAGGGTACATCCACGCAGAGGAGGAGAACCTGAAGATCCATATTCGTCGGTTCTGGAGCAGTTTTCGTGGAGTGAGGTGGTAGACATCCCCAAACAGGGAGGAGGTGAAACTGATGGCCAGGGATCCCGTCTGCGGGATGGACGTGGATGAAAAGAGAGCCGCCGCCACATACGACTACAGGGGCGTGACCTATTACTTCTGCTCCCGTAGCTGCAAGAAGTCGTTCAAGAGGGAACCGAGGAAATACCGGGTCAAGAAGGCCGAAATGGTCTACGCCGGGTACAGGTCTGGCTGCCACTGATGCGGCTAGCGATGTAGCCACACAGCGCGAGAGATATTTCGCAATAGCGCAAAACTCGCCCCTTCGCTCTGCTCAGGGCAGGCTCTGTCATGCTGAGCGCAGCGAAGCATCTTGGCATGGCTTCTAATGAGGGTGGATAGAGACCCTTCGCTCCGCTCAGGGTGACTTTTGCGCCATTGCGATATTTCTAATCATGAGGGGAGGTGGCTAGCAAGAAGAGCCGCCTCCCAGGCCATTCCATATGTCAGCCCAACCCTTTGTTCAGCTCAAGCTGCTACAAATGCTTGACAGACGCCGCCTCATCTCCCTCGCGGCCTTCGGCCTGGTAGCGATCGCCGTGTGGTTGGGTGCGGGGCGTCTCCTGGGGCCGCCTGATCATCCTGCCCGCAACGTCGTGGCCGCGTACCGCGATGGCGTCATCCCCAAGGAGCAACTGCGCGCCCGTTACCAGGCCATGCCGGCGGCTGAGAGAGCC
>JBBITV010000427.1:0-3754 GCA_037440585.1 Chloroflexota bacterium | reverse complement strand
ACCGGGGCCGAAATGCCAGGTCTGCGGATCGCCCAGGGCTTCCGGGTGGACGGCGATGAAACCGCTTGCGTCTGCTTTGACCGACATCGCGCTCAGACGCTCTTGCTGCTCGGCATATGAATTGTACCCGTGCAGGTTGATCACCAGGGGCAGGGATACGCCCAGCTGGTAGGCCGACGGAATGTGCAAACGATACACGCGCGTCTGTCCACCTGAGACTATCTCCTCGACGTAATCGCCGGGTTCGTAGAAGGTCTGGGACTGTCGCAAGACAAGCGGCAGGTGGACGAAACTGTCCTCAGTTGGCAGTTCTGCGGCTGCGGGTTCTCCTGTATAGATTGCTGATACGCTTACGAGCATCAGGAAGGCAGCCACAAGCTTCCGGAATCTGTTCATAACCTCCTCCCTTGCGAGCTACTCACTGGTCCAGGTGGGACAGGCCTCCCGCCAGTGAGCAGCAGCGCGCACGATTTCGTCGAGGTCAGGATCTCTTTGGAGCTGCGCACTGCATCCGGGGCAAGTCATCAGGCCCCAGTGGGACACGCAGCCCCCCACCGGGCAGCGACACCCATGACGTCTACTATGTTGATCCGGCCGTCATCGGTAACATCGCTGGCTCACTCGTAAATCGAATCCCCTTTCCGGCTCTGCCAGCGAGCCGCCACATAGCCGATGTCCGTCACGTCTACCTGGCAGTCGCAGTTCAGATCCGTCGTGGCGGCACACCGGGCCACCCCTTCCCCCTCGACCAGGATGGGTGTCTCCGTACAGTCGGTGGATCATGGAATCGTCTCCCTCAGTCCGTGGTCAACCGTCGGCGGTCCTCACGGCGGCAACGCCGGCACCAGCGCGATCTCATCCAGCAAGAAAGGCGCCTGGCGCGCCCCGCTACGGTCTTGAATCGCCAGTTGTGTGACCGTCATGTTCGCCGCGTCGAGGTCTGCCAGCGGGATGCGGGCCCGCCGCCAGGCATCGGCCGCCACCACGCCACCTTCCAGGTAGCGTGGCTCTTCCAGCCACAGCTTGACCCGTTCACGGCCGGTCGCATCGTAGAAAAACACCCACAGGTTGCGGCCCGCAGTGCCGTTGCCGTGGATGTAGAACTCCAGCCAGTTGTATGGTCCGGTCTGGAGCGACGGGGTGTAGAACGACAGGGCGCCCCACGCGTTCAGCGTCACCGAGATGGCCCGCGTGCCGCTGTAGACCAGGCCGGTGTAAGCCAGGTTGCGCGTCGCCCCCCACGACCAGTCCTGCCAGCCGGAGGCAAGCGCATCGCCGTAGATGACCAGCCGCCCGGCCGGATTCGGTAGCGGTGTCGGTGTTGGCGACGGCATCGGTCCGACGCCGTAGAAGGTGCGCAACACATCCTCGGCCGGCTTGTCGTGGGGTGTGTAGTCGGTGTCGTTCGGCCCGCCCTACTGCGGCTCGATGTCCCAGGCCCACCAGAAGACGCCCCGGAACCACGGGTACTTTCCCCAGAACGTCTCCAACGTCGTCTGGTAAGCGTCGGCCTGCTCCTGGAGGTCGACCGTACCTGTCCGCTGCCAGTCCCACGGCCAGCGGTTGGCTCCGTCCAGGCTGCGGTAGCCGATCTCGGTGAAGATGATGGGCCTGTTCCACTGCGCGGCCAGGTTGGCCAGCGTCGGCACGCGCTGGGCCCAGGCGGCCTTGAGTTCATCGAGGGTCGGGTTGTTCTGGTTGGTGAGCGGGTAGTACGCATCCACGCCGATAAGGTCGAGCGCGTCCCAGAAGCGAATCCCTGTCTCCTCGCCACTGTGGTTGGCGGCGTAGGTCAAGGTGCCGGTGTAGACGGCCCGCACGGCGGCGATGACGCTGCGCCAGTCTGCCTCGCGCTGCGTCGTGCCCAGTAGTTCCGTGCCGACCGAGAACTGCTCGACACTCTCATCACGGGCGAGCGCTCCGTAGCGTGTGATAAACGTGTGGTACGAGGCAAACCAGGCAGCCCAGGCCGCCTCGTCACTGCCGAAGTCGATTTCACCACGCCAGTGAGCCGGATCGTTGTTCAGGTCAAGGTGCGGCTTGAGCATCACTTTCATCCCCAGGCTGTGGGCCAGTCTGATGACGTGGCGCAGGTCGTCATCGGTCGGCGTGCGCGTGCTGGTCAGGCACTGGATGGTCGTCGAACTGACCGTCTCCTGGTAACAGGTGACGATGAGGCTCAGCCACTCGACGCCATCAGGCCTGATGTGGTTGGTCAGGGTGACATCGGAGTTGGCGCTGCTGTAGAAGTCGCGCCACCAGGCGGCGTAGGAGACGCCCCGCTGGGGGCACGACTCCCTCCAATGGCTCGCCGCCAACTGCAAGTCAACTACGTCCACGCCTGTCGAAGGGTCGCCGTCCACGTCGAAGTGACGGTCGTACGGGCCACCCCAGTGGGCTGCGCCACGCTGAAGGTCCAGCACGGTCACCCGCCCATCGGCATCGAAATCGCCGACGAGACCGCAGGGCAGCGTACGAATCAGCAGCGCGGCGCGGTTGCCGCCCAGCGTCGCACTGGTCACTGGCGTGTAATCCAGCCGCCAGGCGGAGATGTCGCCGTCGGCGGGGACGAGGCCACCACCAACTGGCTGCACCTGGTAGTACGTGCCGTCCAGGTTCACTGTGCGCGTTGTGCTGCCGGGATTGACGAGCGCGAGACCGTTGGTGTAGCCACGGCGGTATACGCCCGAGGTCGCATCGCGCAGGCCGTCAATCGTGGCGGGCAGCGGGTCAAGCGGTGCGCCGATGGGCAGGTCGTACTCAGGGAACCATTCGGGCTCCAGTCCCAGGTCCACGTTGAGATATGTGTAGTCGCCTTTGATCAGCAGATAGTTCGCCAGATACCACAGCCGCATGTTCACCGCGTTGGCATCGTCCAGGTAATTCTGAGCAATGATGGCTTTGTTCAACTGCTCCAGTCCCAGGATGCGGCTCATCTGCAATTGCCAGTCGCCCAGGTCAAAGAAATCGTCCTGGCCCCAGGCGCTGAAGCCCTCGATCATCACCCCGTCCACGTTGGAGTAGTCCGCAGGATCGCGGGTGGTGACCCACATGCCTACGTTGGGTATCCAGTAGTATTGTCCGGCCAGGCGAGTGCGCATGTAGTTGGTGAACTCGTCCATGTACTGGGCCCAGGTGGATTCCAGGGTGGCGTCCACAGCCGGCAGTGGTGGATTGTAGGGGCCGAGGTAGTTCACCACGCTGAAACTGTCGGCGAAGACGCCATCGTTCTCGTTGGCTGCCAGTTGCCGCAGCACCTCGGTGCTCCACCAGCCTCGCCAGCCGGGGTCGGAGATGTCCATGATGTAGTGACCGTTGGAGCAAGAGAAGACCCGCGAGCCGTTGTAGTGCCAGAACCAGTTCTCCTGGACGTTGGCGTTGCCGGGCCATTCCTGGACCCAGTTGTCGCCTTCGATGATCTGCAGGTAATTGGTGGTGGGGCTGCAGTCAGCCGGATAGCTGTGGCCCAGGGCCTGGGCCAGGCGGTAGTGGAGCACCAGGAAGTCAGGGTTGTAGGCGCGCAGCCGGCGCGCAGCCTGACGCAGGATTTTTTGCGTGCCAACGTAGTGACCGGCGGCGAAGCGGAACTGGGCCTCGGTCATGCTCCCCGTCGCCAACTGGTCGTTCCACACGTGGATGCCGCTAGTGGTGTCCGGCAAATGGCGGATGGATGGGTTGGCAGATAGAGCGCCGGTGGCATGCCCGGCCGTGCTGTTCGCGCCCCAACGCCCGGTCACCACCGATGGGGTGGCCG
>JBBITV010000426.1:1870-3768 GCA_037440585.1 Chloroflexota bacterium | reverse complement strand
CGGATTCTGCCACGGATTACACGGAAGGCTAGCCAGGCATGTCCGTGTATCCGTGGCAGAATCCGTGTCGTGCTCCGCCGGTGCAGCCAGTACCCGAGGGCCACGTTCAATCGGCACCCTCCGGCGGCAGCTCGGGGTTAGGTTCTCCCCGGAACGTCCAGTACAGGAGCACCAGGGATGGTACCAGGATGAGCGCTCCAAATGGCAGCGCAACGAGAAAAGCGACCAGGGTGGCCTGGGGCGCGGCCGCCTGGGCGATCGTCAGCTCGCCCAGGATGAGATCCGGGTACAGGGCGGCACCAAACCCGCCGAAGGTGGCCGCAATCGTGCCGCCGGCCGTGACCTGGGCCCACACGTAGCGGCGCGTCCACAGCAGCCAGAGCGTGCCGAGGCCGAAGGCCACGGCCGCCGCCACGAATACGACCTCGCCGGGGCTCACGAGGCGGGTGGCGAAGTGGGGCGTGTCGAACCACGCGACCGGGACCGCCACCGTGGTCAGGGCGCCGAGCACCAGCGCCGCCACCAGGCCACGTACCCGGAAATCCTCCTGCAGATCGCCCTGTGTGCGTACGGTCATGAAGATCGGCGTCAGAAAGGCACACATGGCCAAACCGGTCAGGCCGCCGACGAGAGTGAAGGGCGTGATCCAGGCGGCCCAGAGATCGGCCTGCACCTGGCCGTTCACGATCTGGATCCGGCCGGCGGCCGTGGCCGTCACCGCCATCCCCATCGCCAGCGGGGTGATGGCGCTGGAGATGGAGAAGACCTGCCCGGTGGCGGGCAGGTGGCGGCGGGTTTGCTCTCCAAAATGCCGGAAGGCGAAGGCCGCCCCCCTGAAATTGATCCCGACCAGGGCGATCACGAAGGGCGCGAGCAACGCAATGAATAGGGCCGCGAAGGCCTGCGGGAAAGCTGTAAACAGGGTGACCACCACCAGGATGAGCCAGACGTGATTCGTCTCCCAGACCGGGCCAATCGCCTGAAACAGGCTCTCCCGCTGCTGGCGCGCCCGGGGGCCGCTGGCCAGCGCCGTCCAGATGCCACCGCCGAAGTCGGCGCCACCAAAGACGGCATACATGATCAACCCGATCAACAAGACGGCCGCGGCCAGGTTCTCAGGCGTGAACATGGGCATCCTCCTTGGCCAGCGGATTACCCGTCCGCGGGGGCGCCGGGCGCAGCAGCAGCCACAACAGTCCGGTGGTCAGCGCGATGTAGACGAGGAGAAACACCCCAAACACTACCTCGATGCCCGTGCGCGGGGTCACACCTTCAGCGACACGCATGTAGCCTGAGGCGATCCACGGCTGCCGGCCGAACTCCGTCACCAGCCAGCCGGCTTCCAGCGCGATCATGCCGAAGGGGGAGGCGATCACCAGCATCCGGAGCAGCCGCTTGTCGCTCGAGATCTCCCGGCGGCGCCAGCGCTGCCACCAGAACCAGGCGACGGCCAGCAGCATGACGAAGAAGGCGCCGACCATCACCTGGAAGAAGGGGTGGACCAGGCGCGGGTCGGGCGTCGTCCCCGGCGGAAAGTCGTTCAGCCCTTTCACCGTCGCGTTCGGGTCGCGGTAGCCGAGGAAGCTGAGCAGCTTCGGGATGGGGATACCGTACTTCATCTCGCCCGTGGCCGGGTCCGGCCAGCCGCCGATGTAGAGGGGCGCTCCCTGCGTCGTCTCGAAGATGCCTTCGATGGCGGCAAACTTCGCCAGTTGAGTTCTGGCCAGCACGCGGGCCGAGAAGTCGCCGCTGAGCAACATTAGGGGCAGAAAGACAGTGGCGATTACGAGGGCGAGGGTGAGCCCACGCCGGTTATACTCCGTCACGTGGCCGCGCAACAGCGCCGCCGCGTACACCCCGGCGACGGCGAAACCGGTAGCGGTGTACGCCGCCAGGGT
>JBBITV010000426.1:0-1806 GCA_037440585.1 Chloroflexota bacterium | reverse complement strand
GTTGACGTCCACTACCTGGCCCTCGACCAGGCGAAATCCGGCCGGCGCGTTCATCCAGCCGTTGGCGGTGATCACGAACACCGCCGATGCTGCCGAGGCCACGACGATGGGGATGGTGGATAGGAAGAGCGCCCGATACGAGAGCCGTCGCTCGCCGTAAAGGTACAGGGCGAGAAAGATCGCCTCGGTGAAGAAGGCGAAGCCTTCGAGGGCGAATGGCAGGCCGATCAGCCCCCCGGCGAAGCGCATGAACTCGGGCCAGAGGAAGCCCAGCTCAAAGGACAGGATGGTGCCGGAGACGGCGCCGATGGCAAACAGCAGGGCCGCGGTGCGGATCCACCGGCGCGCCAGCGCCCGGTACACCTGGTCGCCGGTCCGGAGGGCGATCCCTTCCGCGAGCATGAGCATCAGGGGCAGGCCGATGCCTACCGTAGCATAGATGATGTGGAAACCGAGAGAGATGCCCATTAGGGCGCGCGCAGCAACGAGTGTGTTCACTGTTTACCGCATCGATTATACGTGCCTACCATTCAGTTAGACTGCACACTACATATTATCTTCACGGCCGATCCAAATCAGGTCAAAACCCGGTCAAAAGTAGGTCCAAATTCAGACCGGACGGCTGGTTCGTCGTTCGTTGCCTTGCATCACTGTAAAGCCTGTGCTTCTCCAGCGCGTGCCTGGTCCAAGGCAGTCGCCTCTACCGGCGTGCTGCGCCGGCTGTTCAGGCGCCAGGCGCGCAGCCACGAGGCGACCACGGCGATGATGAGCATGGCGGCGATCACCAGCAGCGAGATGGCAACGCCGCGCGAAGGCGTTCAAGGCGACGGGCGTTCCAACCACCACCACACTTACATATCGCGCGCGGTACGGCGGTAGGCTTGGTGTTTGCGGAAACCCCCTTCCAAAGGCAAGTTGCTCTCCCAAGCCCACGGTCGGTATTGACAATCAGACAATAATGGGTTATACTATCTGTAGAAAGGATGGTATAACCAATGCAGAATGTGAAGACTGCTATTTCGATTCAAAAATCGCTTTTTGAACAAGCAGAAGCCCTCGCACGCAGAATGCAGATCTCGCGCAGTCGCCTGTTTGTGCTTGCCCTAGAGGACTACATCCACCGACAACAGAATCGAGAACTGTTGGCACAAATCAACGCGGCTTATGCCGATGAGCCCGACCCAGCCGAACAAACCCTTCTCCGCCAATCCAGACATACGCATCGCCGAATCGTGGAGGGTGAATGGTAATCAATCAGGGCGATATTTACTGGGTTGACCTTGAAGAACCATCGGGGTCTGAACCTGGGTACAGGCATCCGCACGTTGTTGTGCAGAACAATCTGTTCAATCGCAGTCGGATTCGAACAGTCATCGTGTGTGCTCTAACCTCAAATCTCAAGCGAGCGGGCGCTCCTGGAAACGTTCTGCTCGAAAAAGGAGAGGCGAATCTTCCCAAGCAAAGCGTGGTCAATGTATCTCAAATCTTTACAGTAGGTAAATCCCAATTGGGCGAGTACATTGGAACCCTTTCGCCCAAGCGTGTGCGCGAAATGCTCAATGGCATCCAACTGGTACTTGAACCGCGTGAGTCAGAATAATGAATTAATGGGCTTCCACAAACACCCGCCTCACGCTATTGGCGGATGGGAAGTTGATTTCCCAAAGAGGCATAGCGATTCGGCCAACGGCGTGAGGCTTTGGCGTTCATGCCCAAGTTCAATACCTGACGTTCCAGGGTGGCAATTGCGGAGTCGGCTCAGTTCGGGTATAATACGCACGATCATGACCGGCGCACGGTTCGTGA
>JBBITV010000425.1:0-3787 GCA_037440585.1 Chloroflexota bacterium | reverse complement strand
TTTTTTCCCGGATGTCCTTCCAGCGGTCGTCGGGCGACATGATCTCCACCACCAGGTCTGGGGCGACCTCCAGAAATCCTCTTGGGCGTTTGGTCATGCGCTCCTTTGACACGAAGACCACGTCCGCCCCACGCACCCGGTCTGGATTCCGGCGCGTGTAAATCCCCACCTCGCCAACCATCACATGGCCTAGTTGCTGGTCGGTGACAAAGCTGTCGAGGCGCCCACCCAGTTTAACCTCAACTCCGCCGTGTTCGCCACCAGTTGGGCTCATATAGACAATCCTCCCATCGATCAATTCACACGGGCCGATGTCGCCCATCGCCAGCAACTCCTCGCCGGTAATCAGCTTGATTTCCGGGGGCGCAGTGACCACGCTCATGGTTTCACCTCGTCTTCGTATTCCAGACACTCTTCGCTGCTTGCTTATACCATGCTTTGCCTGGGGTGTCAAGATACGGATGCTCCTGGCTGGCGCCCCAGGTTGCACCTTCGCTCGGGCTAGGGTATAATCCTCTCATCACGCCGCTAGAGAGAGTCGCCAGCCGAGTTATGCAGACCCGCATTGGCATCTTTTGTGACCGCCTCCTCGAAGCCGGCTGGCTGACCGCCGCCGTCGTAGTCCCGCTTTTCTTCAACAGCTACGCCCCCCGTGCCTTCGATGCACCCAAGACGATCCTCATCCGATCCATCGCCCTCCTCATGCTGCTCGCCTGGCTGGGGAAGTGGGCGGGGGAGCAGGGGAGCAGGGGAGCAGAGGTGAAACTATCTCCCCTTAACGCGCGGTCGCGCGGCAGCACAAGCGTTCGCGCGGCAGGAACACCCGCAAGACACGTCACCTATGGCCGCGCGAACGCTTGTGGAGACTCCGTCTCCAGTCCACTCCTTGGGCCGCGCGACCGCGCGTTACTGCTCCTGTCCGCGCTGCTCCTGGGAACGGTCTACGTCGCCACTACGCTCACCTCCATCGCCCCCCGCTTGAGCCTCTGGGGTAGCTACCAGCGCCTCCAGGGTACTTACACTACCCTGAGCTACATCGTCATCTTCCTCCTGACGGCCCACCATTTGCGGCGCTCTGATCAGGTTCAGCGCCTGGTGACGGCGATCCTGCTCACCAGTTGGCCGGTGTGCCTGTTCGGGCTGGCACAACAACTGGGCCTGGATCCCATCGCATGGACGGGTGAGGAACGTGCCGGCATCTTCTCCACCCAGGGTCACCCCCTATACCTGGCCGCCTACCTGATCATGGTCATCCCTCTGACCGTAGAGCGCCTGCTACGGGCAGTTGAACAGAACTCAGCAACACACGCGCCACCCCGCGCCAGGTGGGTGCTGGCTACCGGCCTCGCCGTGCTCCTTAGCCTCCAGTTGGTTTCCCTCGTGCTCACCCAAAGTCGTGCCCCCACACTGGGGCTGATCGCTGGCTTGCTGGTCATGTTCCTCGTCTGGGCTTACCGGTGCCGCCGCCGCGCCCTGGCCTTCACGGTGCTGGCCGTCGGGCTGGAGGCGTTCCTGCTGCTCATTCTACTGAACCTGCCCAACACGCCATTCCCTGGCGCCCGGGAGACCATCGACCGGCTACCCTACCTGGGCCGCATCAGTCGTATCTTTGAAGCTCAATCCGGCTCTGGTTTGTTCAGGATCACGCTCTGGAACAACACGGCCGAATTGATGGCGGCCGATCCGTCCCGGCTCATCCTCGGCTACGGGCCCGAGACTTATGCCATCACGATCCTGCCTTACTATCCCCAACCGCTCCTGAGCCCCACCGCCGAACGCCTGCCCGATCGTGCCCATAATGAAACCTTCGATCTGCTCGCAACCACTGGACTTTTGGGCCTGGTCGTGTATCTGCTCCTGTTCGGCGCAGTCCTCTACGCCGGGTTGCAGAATCTGGGCGTCGTGCATACCCGCCGCCAGCGCACCGCCCTCGCCGGATCAATGGCCCTCGCTATGGTTGCCGGTGCGATTGTGCCGCGAGGAATCACCGGCAACTGGTCGCTGAGTGGCCTTGGAATCTCGCTGGGTCTGGTAACGGGCTTTCTCTTGTTCCTGATAGGCCGGACCCTGACCTCGCGGCAGTTCCCTACCGTCACTCCCGGCCCACCCGCGTTCCTGAGCGCGCTATTGGCTGCAGTCGTCGCCCACCTGGTCGAGATCAGCTTCGGGATCGCCATTCCGACTACCCGGCTCTATTTTTGGCTGTTCGCCGCGGTGATCGCTGGCGCGGCCCGCCTGGAACCACAACCAGAGAGCCTTGCCCCGACGCCGGTGGTGACCGCACGCCCATATGCAACCACAACCCGGCACAGCCGGACATCGAGCACTGTGCCGGTCGCACCGGATTCCCGGCCAGTCCTGGCGACGCTGCTCGCTATGGTGCTGATAACCCTGGCGTTTGACATGGCCGACGTCTACCAGTTCAACCTCACCGCCAAGAATTACATCGTACCGTTGATCATTCTAGGCACCTGGGTCGCCGGCAGCCTGATAGAGACTTCCAAAATACCCTCTGCACACCGTGACAGGCTGGCGCCGCTAAACTTAACCTGGCCTTCGTTGGTCATCGCTGGCGGGTTATTTGCGGCTTATGCCCTGAGCCGGGCCCCCCTCGAGCTGGCCACACATGATGCGGCCGTCGTTCTCGTCCATTACACAGCCTGGATATTTATGCTGGCCGTAGTGCTTGCCCTGGTTCTCCCCGGCCCCCTGTCTCCATCCAGCTCATTTCTGCCACGCTTGCGCATGTTGATCTACGGACTCCTGATCCTGGTGTTCGTCACCGTCAGCTGGTGGAATCTGCGACTCATTCAGGCCGACGTCTATCTCACGTTGGGAAGGCTCTACGCCGAGGCCCGCGACTGGGATCGCAGTCTCGATGCCTTCCGTCGTGCTTTAAGCCTTGCCCCGGACGAGAGCTTCTACTACCAGCACGTGGCCCAGATGTACCTTGATCGGTCCAACGTGGCTTCTGAATCGGCTGAGAAGGAGATGTGGCTGCAAAGAGGTGCGGCAAACATCGACCGGGCGCGGCTACTCAATCCCTTGTTCGTGGACCAGGTCTATAACTCAGCCCAGTATTATCTTTTCTGGGCGCAGTTGACCCGCGAACCACGTTTGCGCCAGGAGCGACTCGATCTGGCCCTGGACTTCTGCCAGCAGGCGGCCCAGATGTTCCCCGCCAATCCGGATATTTACACAACCTGTGGGCTGGCCTATCAGTTCAAAGGGGACTACGACCGTGCCCTGGCGAAATATCAGCACGCGCTGAAACTCAAGCCAGACCTGGCCCAAGCCTACCTCTACATAGGCAACACTTATTTGCAGGGGGGAAAACCTGGAGAGGCGGCCGCGGCCTACCAGCAGGCGCTGAACTTGAATCCCAACCTGGTCGACGCGCGGCGCGGCCTTGCCCAATTGTACCTGGAACAAGGAGACGCACACAGAGCACTGGAAGAGGCCAGGCGCGTAGTCGAACTGGCACCCGACGATTTCACCTCCCACCGTGACCTGGCTATCATCTACCGCAAGCTAGGTGAATGGGATCAGGCTCTTAGTGAAGCGACGGCTGCCTGGAACCGTGCTCCATCCGACCAGCGCCCGGTGCTTGCCAACCTGATCGAGGAACTCAAAGCTCGGCGATAAAGACGTTAGCACGTTACACGTTGGAACGTTGAACGTTCCAACGTGTAACGTGCTAACGGTGAATACCCTCGGCAGGATTCGAACCTGCGGCCTTTGGGTCCGCAACCCAACGCTCTATCCGCTGAGCTACGAGGGCCAACTC
>JBBITV010000424.1:0-3795 GCA_037440585.1 Chloroflexota bacterium | reverse complement strand
AATCTCTCTTCTTGTTTCAAACGCCTGGTTCGCCTCTCCGTTCCTTACTCTAACTCCCCTCTCTTCAGTTGTTAATGTGCCGTCTCAAGCGGGGTGCAATTTTAGCACATCGCACCAAACCTGTCAACTCAGACAAACAAACCGCCGGTGGTACCACACCGGCGGAGGCAAAAATCGGCTACTGATCTAGCGATGTTTGACTACAACGATTAGCCCTTTTTGCCTCACTCCTCTCCTGATTGTCAGATCTTTTCGCCATCAGCGAACGAGATCACACATTAACCTACATCCATTATTTTACCACAGCTTGCCAACCTTGTCAAGTAGCCTACATCTCGCGTCGGCCTTCGAGCGCCCGCGTCAGCGTCACCTCATCCGCGTATTCCAGGTCGCTGCCCATTGGCAAGCCCCGCGCCAGCCGGGTGACTCGGATGCCGAGCGGCTTGATGAGCCGTTCCAGGTACATGGCTGTCGCCTCTCCCTCCAGGTTGGGATTGGTCGCCAGGATGACTTCGCTGACCCCTCCACGCTGCAGGCGCTGCAGCAGCTCGTCGATCTTCAGGTCGGATGGGCCGATGCCTTCAACGGGAGAAATTGCTCCATGCAGGACGTGATAGAGCCCGCGATGGGCACGTGTACGCTCCAGGGCCAGGACGTCGAGGGGTTCTTCGACCACGCAGATCGTGCTCCGGTCGCGCTCGTCACTGGCGCAGATAGCGCAAGGGCTCGTCTCAGCGAGGTTGAAACACTCATCGCAGTGCACGATGCGCTCGTGCAACTCTTTCACCGCGCTGGACAAAGCGTCCGCCTGCTCCTTTGGTGCCCGCAGCAAGTAGAATGTCAATCGCGACGCTGTCTTGGGCCCTATCCCTGGCAAGCGGCTGAACTCATCGATTAAACGGGCAACAGGTTTAGGAACCGTTGACATCAATAAAGGCAATCCTCATCAAGTACTTTGGTTCGTAGTAGCGACTTCGGTCGCTCCGTGCGCGCAATAGCGACCAAAGTCACTACTACGAACTTATCGCAACTAGAACAAACCTGCTGGCAACCCAAGTCCGCCCGTCAACCGGCCCATGCGCTCTGCGGCCATCTGCTGCGAGCGCTCGACGGCCTCATTTACCGCCGCGACGATAAGATCCTGGAGCATTTCCACGTCGTCCGGGTCCAGTACTTCGGGATTAATCCGGATGGATTGCACTTTCTGGTGTCCTGTCATGACCACCGTGACGGCACCGCCGCCAGCGCTGACCTCGACGGTCTCTTGTTCCAGTGCCTCTTGGGCCTTCAGCATTCCGGCCTGGAGTTCCTGAAGCTGCTTCATCCTGCCAGCCTGTCCGCCGCCTGGCATCGGCGGACGCCGCCCACCTCGACCTGGTCGACCACCTTTTCGTCCCATCTTGCCCCCCTAATCGGCTTGCGAGCCCGAACCGCCAGATGATTGGCGTGGCTCCTCTTTGGTTTCCTCGATACTGGCGACACGGGCGCCGTACTGCTTAACCGCTGTCTGAATGAGCGGGTCCTCGGCAGCCGCTTCAATCTTGTTCTTGGGCCGTTCGGCCTCCATCTGTTGCGGTGACTTGGGGGTGAGTCTGCACTGAAGCCCGAACGTGCCGCCCATGACCTGGCTCACGGCCTGTTCGACCAACGCCTTCGTCTTCGGCTCCTCAACTTTCTTCTGGTGAAAGGGATAAAAGAAACCCAACGTCACCGTCTGTCCTTCTACCGCCACTGGCCGGCAATCTTTCAACAGGGCCTCGATGCTCCGATTCTGCGCTCGAACTGAGCCTAAAACCTCGGTCCAGCGGGCAACGAGGGTATCCAGCAAGCTATCCCCTTGCAGGGCAGCAGTCGATGTTGCTGGAGCAGGTCGTGTCTCAGGTGCCCGCTGGACCGGTTCCGGACGCGTTTGTGGTTCAGCCGGCTGTACCATCGTAGCACTCTGGACCGGCTGGGATGGTTGATCACGTGCCTGGGCCGCCGGCTGCGTGGGTACCGTCGCTGTTTCAGTGACCATTCTCGGAACGGCTGCCGCTGCGATACCCTCCCGCAGAGTCGCTTCGACAAAGGCCAATTCCAGTGGCAGTTGGGGCTGAAGTCCTGATTTCATCGTCTGAGCGGCTTCACTGAACAGCTTGATCGTCGCCACCAGGTCCTGGGGAGCGATCTGCCGTGCCTGCTCCGTCATGCGCGCCAGCGTCTCAGTCGAAACATTGAGGAGGCTGCTACTGCCTGTCTGCACCAGCATGAGCCCACGCAGATATTCCAGGACCTGGCGAGTAAACTGGCGTGGGTCGGCGCCCTCGTCAATAGCCTGGCTGATCAGGCGCAATCCACTGCTCACGTCGCGCCGGATCACCTGCTCAACGAGTCCGGCTGACAACTCGTCACTCGCCACGCCCAGCAAGCTCTGTACCTGGTCCAGTGTGATTGTGCCATCTGCCGCTGCCACAAGCTGGTCCAGCAAACTCTCGGCGTCGCGGAAACTACCGGTCGCGCTCCGCGCAATGAGCTCAAGCGCGGCTGGCTCGGCGGTCACCCCTTCCGCCTGGCAGATATGACGCAGCTTGCCGACCAACTCGGCCAGGGAGACACGATGGAAGTCGAAGCGCTGGCAGCGAGACACGATCGTCGCCGGGATCTTATGAGGCTCGGTAGTAGCCAGGACAAAGATGACGTGGGGCGGCGGTTCTTCGAGGGTCTTCAGCAACGCGTTGAATGCCGGTTCAGTCAACATGTGGACCTCGTCCACCACGTAGACCTTGTAGCGGGCCTCGTTCGGGCGGAAGCCAGCCTTGTCCCGGATCTCGCGGATTTCGTCGATGCCCCGGTTGGAAGCCGCGTCGATTTCAATCAGGTCCAGGCTGCGCCCCTCACTCAAGCTCCGGCAAATGGCGCAGATGTTACACGGCTTCTCCGCCCCATCGCCGATGCAGTTGACCGCCTTCGCCAGGATGCGCGCGATCGAAGTCTTGCCCGTGCCACGCGGGCCGGCGAAGAGATAGGCATGCGCCACACGCCCACTTGTCAGAGCATTGTGGAGCGTGCGTGTCACATGCGTCTGGCCGATAACATCCGCGAATCCCTGTGGGCGCCAGCGACGATAAAGAGCCTGAGCGGCCATACATCCTCCTCTTCTCGAACGATGGTTCTAGTTTACCACTGAACGCGCACTTTGACAAATCCTGGTGTGTGTGCTAAAACATTAGCGTGATGCGTAATACGTGAGACAGGTAGACAGGTACACAGGTACCCAGATACACAAGGATCGGTTCCCTGTGTACCTGTATACCTGGGTACCTGTGTACTTCTACCTGGAGGCACGTCATAGGCACCCTGTTCGTCGTCGCAACCCCCATCGGCAATCTGGAAGATGTGACTCTGCGTGCCCTCCGCGTCCTGCGCGAGGTCAGCTTGATCGCGGCTGAGGATACCCGCACGACGCGCAAGCTGCTCGTGCACTACGACATCCACACGCCAGTCACCAGCTTCCACGATTTCAGCGGACCGGAGAAACGCCAACGCCTGATCGAGATTCTGTTTGACCAGGACGTCGCGTTGGTCTCAGAAGCGGGGATGCCCGGTATCTCAGATCCCGGCTTTGACCTGATCCGCGATGCCATCGCTGCCGGCATCACGGTGGTGCCGGTGCCGGGACCGTCAGCATTAGTGGCCGCGCTGGCGGTCTCTGGTCTACCGACGGACCGATTCTTGTATCTGGGCTTTTTGCCCCGTCGCCAGGCTGAACGGCAGATGCTCTTTCAATCCGTCGCCCCTTTGCCTGTTACTCTCGTC
>JBBITV010000423.1:0-3796 GCA_037440585.1 Chloroflexota bacterium | reverse complement strand
GTTGTGGGTGACGGACCGGATCGGCCAAGATTGGCCACACTTGTAAGGGATTTGAGGCTGAATGATCGTGTCATCCTTGCCGGTCAAGTACCGGACGCGCTGCTGCCAGCATACTATGCTGCGTGCGACGTGTTTGTCATGCTCAGCCGAACGATTGAGGAAAGCGGCGAGATTGAAGGGTTCGGAATCGCGTACCTTGAAGCTGGCGCGACTGGCAAGCCCGTCATTGCCGGGGACGGCGGCGGAGTGAAAGACGTTGTCGAAGATGGTATGACCGGGCTCATCGTCGATCCTCGGGATACATCTGGCGCGGCGCGTGCCATCGTCCGGGTCCTGCAGGACGATGCACTGGCTCGCAAACTCGGTCAACAGGGGCGTCTACGCGCTTGCAGGCCGACAGACTGGACTCCCTTGAATCTTGAATATGGAGGACAATTTGACCAGAAAGGCAGCACCCGAAGCTGGGACTGCACGAGTCGCCGTGATCCTTCCCATCCGGAATGAGGAAAAGACCATTGCTGGCTGCCTCCAATCCATCATCGATCAGGATTACCCGAAAGAACAACTGGAAGTATTCGTCGTTGACGGGATGTCGACGGACCGGACACGCCAGATCATAGCTGAGTTTGAGGCCAAGTATTCTTATATCAAGTTGCTGGACAATCCAAAGCAGATCATACCGGCCGCTATGAACGTCGGCATTCGCCATGCGCGAGAAGCCGATGTGATCGTGCGCGTCGATGGCCATAGCTTTCTCGAACCGGACTACGTTCGCCAGTGTGAGCGTTGCTTGCGGCAGACGGGGGCCGGCAACGTCGGTGGGCTTCAGCGGGCTAAGGGGATGGGCTACATCGGAGAAGCTATCGCGTTAACGGTGAGCTCGCCGCTGGCGGCCGGCGATGCCAGATACCGGCATACTGAAAAAGAGGGTTTCGTAGATACCGTATACCTGGGAGCTTTCCCGCGCCAGGTGTTTGGCTGCGTTGGTCTATTCAATGAGGAGTTACTGCGAAACGAGGACTATGAGTTTAACTACAGACTTCGCAAGGCGGGATTTGGCATTTTGCTGAGCCCGTCGATCCGCTCCTGGTATCTCAGCCGCGGGTCCTTGTCGGCCTTGTGGAGGCAGTATTTTCAATATGGCTACTGGAAAATCCAGATGCTAAGGCTGCATCCCCGTTCTCTTAGGCTCCGGCAACTTATGGCCCCGTTTTTTGTTCTGAGTCTGATTAGTACAGGTTTGCTGGGGCTGGTCATCCACCCTGTCGCCGCCCTGTTTGCCTTGATCGCCAGCGGCTATGCCGTCCTGGTTCTTACTTTTGCAACGCTCACCGCCTGCCTGTATGGCTGGCGCTACCTCCCCGTCCTCCCTCTTACCCTTGTTGTCATACACCTTAGTTGGGGCCTGGGGTTTTTGTGGGGGCTCATTTGCCCGCCGAAACATGATGCGTGATGAATCCATCACACGCTTTGGTTAGCCAAATTGTATCATGTTGAGAAAGACCGGTCAAATTTGACATTCACTCTCAACTGCGGTACACTTACCGCCGGTCGTGCTAGACGGGGAGCTAGCGGTGCCCTGTACCCGCAATCCGCTATAGCGGGGTCGAATTCCCCCTCGAGGTTGCGTGTCTTCGGGGACTGGGTGCGTTAAGTGGTGTCGAAGGTTGGGTCCTGCGCGGCAGGAAACTGCGAACCCCGCCAGGTCCGGAAGGAAGCAACGGTAAGCAGTCCCTCCTGGGTGACGCGGGAGTGCCTGGCCGGAGCTGGCTGGCGTAACCAAGCCCGGTGGCCCTATCGACAGGGGGTGCACGACCACCTCGGTTGACCCAGGCGGAGGTAGGGGCGTAACGTCCTCGCCTCCCATTCTTTTCTGAGCATTCAATTGCTAATCACAGACGGCTGATTCCTGACCCAGGAGTAACTTCCGCGTGCAGCCGGCATTCGCCCCCGCCACCCTTGTACCTCGCCGCCCTGTGGCCGCGCGTTCGGCGCCTGCCAACCAGCCACCACAGCAGGCCGGGGTCGTCGCACTGGTCATTCTGTGTACGATGGCCGGTGTGATGCTCATCGGCTATCGCTGGACCGAGCGCCAGGTCTTCATCTCCATGGATGGCCGCCGTCTGGCCTTCAAAACTCACCAGCGTAGCGTCGGTACCTTGCTCCAGGAAACCGGCCTCGAACTTCATCCTGAGGACCGTATCCAACCCGGCTGGGAAGCGCCTCTAGAGGATCAAGAGGAGGTCGCCATCCTACGTGCTCGGGTCGCCGAAGTAGAGGCTGATGGCAGGACGGTGACATTCCGGACCCAGGCCGCCTCCGCCGCTGCCATCCTCCAGGAGGCTGGCATCCGCCTGAAACCTCGCGATCGGGTCACGGTTAATGGCCAGCCGGTGGACCCGGCTGAAGCCCTATCCTCCTTGACGACCGCCATGCACCAGTTAAACAGCCCGGGTCCGCTGCGACCACCGGTGCGCGTTGCCGTTCAGCGTGCTGTGCCGTTCTTCTTGAATGATGCGGGTGTGTTCTCCCGCCTTGACACGACCGCCCCGACCGTGGGCCGTGCGTTGATGGAAGCGAACATCCCAATCTATCCGGGTGATCTGCTGAGCCTGGCCCTGGATACGCCGATCGCGGCTGGCCTACACCTCTCCATTGCCCGCTCCCGGCCAATCACCATCCTGGCGGATGGCCGCACGATCCAGACTCGCACGCGGGTGCCCAAGGTGGCCGAGGCGCTGGCTGAGGCTGGCGTGCCACTGCTGGGCAAGGATTACGCCATCCCCAGTGCCGATTCCCGCGTCGGCGACGGCATGCAGATTCAGTTGGTCCGGGTAAAGCAGGAGTTCCTGGTCGAGGAGGTGCCGATTCCCTTCGTGACTGAGCTCCGACCGGACCCCGAACTAGAGATCGATCACGAGCAGATCGTACAGGAGGGTTCGAACGGCGTACTGAAACGCCGCATCCGTATCGACTATGAGAACGGCCAAGAAGTACGCCGGACCGCTGAAGCGCAATGGGTGGACGTCGCGCCGCGCAAGCAGATCCAGACCTATGGCACACAGATCGTCGTGCGCGAGATAGAGACGCCAGAAGGCCGGCTGGAATATTGGCGAAAACTACGGGTCCTGGTCACTTCCTACACGGCCGCCACCTCGGGCAAGAGCCGCGATCATCCGGCATATGGTATCACGCGCCTGGGCTGGCGGGCCGGCCGCGGCATCGTCGCTGTGGACCCGCGTTATATCAACTTCCTGACCCGGATGTATGTTCCCGGCTACGGCATCGGCATCGCTGGCGACACCGGTGGATTGGTGAAGGGACTACGCGTGGACCTGGGTTACGAAGAAGATGAGGCCTCACCGAGTTGGTACCGCCGCGTGGACATATATCTGCTAACGCCCCCCCCCCCGCCAGAGCCCGCACGACCGCCCCCCCCCCGGCCGGGCGGGGAGGATGAAGCCGTGACCAATGGAAGCAAGGGCGTTCCGAGAGCTGATAGCTTTCGGGACGCTGAGGAATCGGAAATGCGCCGCATCAAGCGGCTGCTCGAAGCTCACGGAATGCGCCCCAGCAAACGCCTGGGGCAGCATTTTTTGATCGACCCGGTAGCACTCGACCGGGTGGTGGCGGCCGCCGATTTGACGCCGGATGACACTGTATTAGAGATCGGGCCGGGTCCGGGCGGGCGGCCGCAAGAACGGCGACCGATTCCGCGGCGCAATCCACGACATCAAGGACCCGCCGCGCGTGAGCCGTGTCGCTCACGGCCTGCCGCGCAACAGATAACAGCTTG
>JBBITV010000422.1:0-3809 GCA_037440585.1 Chloroflexota bacterium | reverse complement strand
CCACCTTGCCGTACCAACCTTGCAGAACGTGCTTGTGGGGGACAAATTCCGCCGTGGGTAATCTCGTAGACGGCTTATCTTCAGTCGTCCAAACCCCTCGCGGGTCCTTGCTTAAACCTTCCCTGGGTGGTATAATCTTCTCTTGATGATTCCCACCCAACCCTCCCAACTCACCAATCACACCCGCCCGGACCTCCTGGCCCTGGGCCTGCTCCTCCTTGGCTTCGGCCTCCGGACCTATCACCTGGGCCACCAGAGCCTCTGGTACGACGAGGGGTTCAGCGTTTACCTGGCCGGGCAGAGCCTGGCGGCCATCACCACCGGTGACTTCCTCCCGCCACTGTACCATTATCTGCTCCATTTCTGGCTGCCAGTCGCCGGGCGCAGCGAATTTGCCGTCCGCTTTCTATCGCTGGCATTCGGGGTGCTGCTACTCGCTCTGGCCTACCGGCTGGCTGCGCGTTTCTTTGATCGCTCCACCGGGCGCGCCGCCGTGCTGTTGACTGGCCTCGCGCCATTCCACATCGGATTCTCCCAGGAAGCGCGGATGTATGCATTGGTGACTTTCCTCGGCCTGTTGTCCGGATACAGTCTCTTGGAAGCCCTTGCGTCCGAAGAGAAAAGTGGCCGCAAACGGTGGTGGGTCATCTACGCGGTGGCGACAGCCGCCGCGTTCTACACCCACTACTACGCCTTTCTGCTGCCGGCAGCCCAGGGCGCTTACGTACTCTGGGTAGCTCTCCGCCACCGGAGCCACCGCCCACTCTTCGACTGGGCCATCGCCCTCGCCGGGGTCGTCGTGCTTTTCCTGCCCTGGACTCCCCTGCTCCAGGATCACATTCGCCAGCAGAATGCCTCGTACTGGCCGGGCGTCCTCAGCCTCGAATTTATCGCCAGCCGCACCCTCTTCGCCTTCACCACCGGCCAGCTCCTGGATGCCCAGGTCGCTCAGGCCGTCGAGTTTGGTTATGCTCTTCTCGTTATCGCCGGCATCATTTCAAATCCCAAATCCCAAATCCCAAATCCCAAATCTCAAATCCAGCACTCAGTCCTTTTCCTGCTCTTTTACCTGCTTATTCCCTTCACCCTCATGTACCTGATTGTCCACGAACGAGCCAAGTTTTCGGCGCGCTACTTGCTCATCGCCTGGCCTGCCTTCGCGCTCCTGGCCGCGCGGGGGCTACGAGCCTGCCTCCCCATAGGCGATAGTGAGACATCGGGACGCGGAGACACGGGGCTTGCCCTTGCGCGAAGCGAAGGGACGCGCGGCTTGCCCTTGCGCGAAGCGAAGGGACGCGGGGCGGGAAAGACAATCTCCGCGTCTCCGCGTCTCCGCGTCTCCCTGTCTCTGGTCAGGGCCGGACTGGCAGCTCTGGCCCTGGTGTTCGTGTTCGGCAGCAGCGCCCAGGCGGCGGATAGACTGTACCACGACCCGCGCTACGGCAAAGACGACTACCGCGCCCTGGCCGCCTACCTGAACTCTCAAGTCCAGCCCGGTGAGGCCATTTTGCTGCTCTCCGGGCACATCTTCCCGGTTTTCAGCTACTACTACCGGGGCGACAACTGGTATCCCATCCCCGCCCACACCACACCGTCGCCTGCCACAGACGACCCCCTAACCTTCGACATAGTCCGGGAGCTAAGCACGATCACTGCCGGCCGCAGCGGCGTCTGGGTCGTCCTCTGGCAGGAAGACGTAGCTGATCCCAACGGCGTCCTGATCACGTTGCTGGACTGGAATTACCACATCCAGCGCGTGAACGCTCGGTTTCGCGGCCTTGGCCTGCGCCACTACACGATCCTGCCCGGGGAACAATTGCCCGATCCCTTACCCTGGCAACCCGCGCCCGAACTGTCCCTGGCCAGCGAGGTCGTCTTGCGGAGCTTCATCCTCGGGACCGATCCCGCCCGGGCTGGCGACAAGATCGAAATCATTTTGAACTGGCAGGCCCTGGTCCATCCTTCGACCATTTACAAGGTCTCGCTTCGCCTGATAGGCAGTATTGGCCAGATCGCCGCTGTCGCCGACAACCGGCTGGCCGGCTTCTGGTACCCGAGCGACCGCTGGAAGCCCGGCGAGCTCGTCGCGGCGCGCCACATCTTGCCGGTACCCGCCGGCACACCGCCCGGTCAATACCGGCTCGATCTGGTTGTTTATCGTGAGGGTGACATTGCTGAGTTGGGCTCCGTTACGCTCTCTCCGATGAGGGTGATAGGAGCGCAGTGATATGGACAGAGAATGCGTGACAAGCGTTTCGGAAACCTGCTACGCATCCTGGTCAGCCTGATCCTGCTGGCCATCCTGCTCAAGACCGTCGACGTCGGCGAGACGATCGCCATCCTGCGCCGTACCGATCCGGGCTACTTCCTGGCGGCCTTGGCCCTGTATTTGGCCGGCATTGTCCTGCGGGCCTACCGCTGGCAAGGCTTACTCGACGCCCTGGGTGTGCAGACGTCTCTCGTCCGCCTGACCGACCTCTACCTGGTCGGTACGTTCTTCAGCAAGTTCCTGCCAACCGGCGTCGGCGGGGACGTGGTGCGGGCATTCGAGATCGCCCAGGACAGCCGGCAGGCGGCGGCGGCCGTCAGCTCCGTCGTGGTTGACCGGGCCAGCGGCCTGTTGATGCTGATGGCGATGGGCCTGGCCGCGCTGCCCTTTGCCCAGGACCTGGTCACGCCCCGGCTCACCTGGTTCGTCGCCATGATCAGCTTGAGCACCTTCGCCGCCGTTGGGCTGGTAATGACCCCCGGACTGTGGCGTGCCCTGACCGCCCGGCTGGGCTGGGCGCAGCGCCTGGCTGAGCGCCGCATGGTACGCGACCTGGCCGGGACCGTGCAACGCTACGGCACCCGCGCGCTGGTACAGGCCCTGGCTATATCCGCGATCTTTAACCTCCTGCTAATCGCCGTTGTCTACCTGATCGCCTTGAGCCTGGGAGTGCGCATTTCGCCCCTTTACTTCGTGCTCTTCGTCCCGCTCATTTCGCTGAGTTTGCTCGTCCCCTCCATCAGCGGCTTCGGCGTCCGCGAAGGTGCCTTTGTTTACCTGTTCACCCAGGCCGGGGTGGCTGGCCCGCGCGCGCTGGGCATGGGCCTGGGCTTCTACGCCGTCGATCTGATCACGGGCTTGTTGGGCGGCCTGTTGTACCTGGTCCAGGGCCTCCGGGGTTATCAGTCTATGCGTCCGGCCTCCGGAGACACGGAGACACAGAGAAGCGGAGACGCAGAGAAGGAGAGATACTGAGAGATGGGATTGCAGAGACAGGGACGTTCAAGACTGGAGGAATACGGAGATGCGAAGACACGGGGACAGGGGGACACGGGGACGCGGGGACCCGGAGAGGGAGAGACGATCCCCGCGTCTCCACGTCCCTTCGCTTCGCTCGAGGGCAGGCTCCGCGTCTCTGCGTCTGCCCAGCCCGTGGATGTCTCCGTCGTCGTGCCGCTGTTGAATGAGGAAGAGTGCATCGAAGAGCTTTACCGACAGTTGACTGCTGCGCTGGACGCCACGGGCCGCGCCTACGAAATCATCGTCGTCGACGATGGAAGCACCGATGGCAGTTTTGCCATCCTCAAGCAGTTGCACGATCTCGATCCCCGGCTCAAAGTCATCCGCTTCCGGCGCAACTTCGGGCAGACTGCCGCTTTCTCTGCCGGGTTCGACCTGGCCCAGGGTGACATTGTTATCACCATCGACGCCGACCTCCAGAATGACCCGGCCGACATCCCCATGCTGATCGCCACACTCGAAGAAGGCTACGACGTCGTCAGCGGCTGGCGCATTAACCGCCAGGACAAGCTCCTTAGCC
>JBBITV010000421.1:0-3811 GCA_037440585.1 Chloroflexota bacterium | reverse complement strand
CAGACAACACAGAACTGGCAGAGATCGTGCCCATTACCAGGACCCTTGGCTGGGTATCCAGTAGCGAGCCCTCGGGCAACCATTTTGGGGGGCCAGACATCCAGGCCGGCATGCTTGGCGGCACGCGCTTCCTTGGCGTAGCCCAGTTCGCCTTACCGAAGCTGGCAACCGATACGGTCATCTACGCGGCTGCGATCGATTTGAGCGGGCGGGCCGTCATGTCTCCCCGCATGACCGGGCAGTGGGCCGTCAATCTGGTTGAGAGCAGCCTGGATGAAGTCTGGGCAACCCGGACCTATACGGATGTGGCGACAGCGCCGGTCCTTGCCACACTCAACCCAACCAGCCGTCCATCCGATCTACGGCCGGGCCTGCGCAACTTCTATCACCTGGAGCCGGGTCAACTGAGCGCCCTGCAACACCAGTTCAACAGGGGCGTAGCTACCTTCGTCATCGAGGGCGCCATCGACGGTGAGGAGGGGCTGTTCGCCTGGCACACGGGCAACGAGTCTGGGGCCGAGTCGCTAGCCCCCATGCTACGAATAAACTCCGGGCCCCCTGCTCCCACGCCCACAGCCACTCCAGTCGTCACGAATACGCTAACCGTGAACGCGAGTAGTGTGAGTCCTCCGTAAGGGCACTCTAATGCTTTTCTAAACTGTCACTAATCTGCCTTTAATCTGTTCCTGGTATTGTTGGACAGACGAGGAGTAAAGTGCCGTCAGGTTGTGCAACTGTCCTCGATTCTCACGCAAGGAGCTACTCTACCCGATGAAAAACCGCCTCATGCTGGGAGTCTTGCTACTCCTGTGGTTGAATCTTGTGTTTGCAGGCATCGCCGCCGCGGATTTCTCCGTTGTGAACTTCCGCATGAGTGATCAACCTAACGGACCCAAGGTTACCAAGTTCCCGGCCGGTGTTAAGACCGTGCACGTCGCCTTTGAGTACAGAGATGCCAAGAATATGCCGATCCAGGTGCGCGTATACAATCCCAGAGGAGACGTCATCTTCCAGGAAACGCGCAACTACACGGGGAATGGCACAGAGTCGATGACCATCTCCAGTGACGTTCCACTATCAAATGGCGAGTATGTGACGAACATCTTCACCCGGCCAGAGTTGTATATTACCCAGACAGTCGAGTGGGTCGTGGGGGAAATTCCCCCGCGCCCCAGCGTGGAACCCAGGTCGGCGTCCCAGGCGCGGCAGACCCCACCAAGCGCACAACCATCACTCGGCCAGAGCAACGTGCCCCAATCAGCCGCTCCTGCCAATCCGCCCGCTACCTCGACGGACTCAGACATCCAGGGAGGTGTAATCGTCGGCGGAGGAGTATTGATCCTGGCACTCCTGGGCCTGGTCGCGTGGGCTGTGCGGGGGTTCCTGTCAGCCAGCTAGCCGCACGTGTACTACCTGGCGACCAGCCGGGTGCCGGGCAATTGATAGGGGACGGGGACGGGTGGATTTTCCACGCGCCACAGGTACACCCTCATCAACGCTCCAGTCTCGATCAATGTAAGGATGGGTGGCCTGCGAGGCCACCCATCCCTTATTTGCTCACCAAGTCTGCAAAACTACTTTCAGAAAGGACTTGCCAGCGGTGAAATCTCGCCTTATCGCGGCCATGATTTGCACGACTATCCTGGGTTACCTCGCCCTACCTGTCGCGTGGGCGCTAGTGCAGATCAGCAATCTTCGGATGAGCACCACCAGCAACGGCGCAGCGGTCACGGAGTTCGCCAGTGGCACGCAAGAGGTGTTTATCGTTTTTGACTACAGCGGAGCCAACAATGAAAAGATAGAGGTGGAAGTAAGGGACTGGATGGGGAACAGGTTGTTTGTGAGCTCAGAAACATACAACGGCTCGGGTACCAGGAGCATCTCCATCACCGGCGAGAAAGTGTTTGACAGTTACAAGAATGCCGCCTCAACGCAGGGTCAGGAGATGCTCAACCAGATCCAAATCGCTCAAGGCAGGACCAATCCATCCTTCGCTCAAATCGACCTGTCCAACGCCATTGCCCGGGGTGAAGAAGTCAAAGGCGTGGTCTCAGTCCTGCGCAGTTATCCTACCTCTGCCGACATCGTGGCGCAACTGGAAGAGGCAGCCAGATTGTTGAACCAGGCCGTCGAAAAAGGCCAACAACTCATCGACGTTCGGCAAACTCCAAGTGACCAGAGAATTGCACGCATCTCTGAGATGATGACACCGGCTCAGGAGGCAGTCAGCACCTTGGAAGCCGCATTGGCCCGTCTTGGCTCGGGGCAGGGCAGGGCACTTCCGGCCGGGCCGGACAGCAAGTCATACAACACGACGGTTAGCGTGAAGGAGCCTGAAGACTCGCTGGCGGCCAATGTGGAGTGGACCGTGGCCCCGAGCGCCACGCCGACGCCGTCAGCGACCAGCACCGCAACACCGGCGGGAGCTATACAGGCCAGTGCTACGCCAACGTCGCTACCTGGCCAGCCGACTGCCAACGCCACGCCCACATCGGCATCCGGCCAAACGACCACCAGTCCAACACCGCTATCCCCCCAGCCGTCTGCAACCCGGCAACCCCACCTGACACCTCTGGCACCCCGGCCTGTCTTAACTCTGCCCCCGACGACGCAGCGCCCGAGTGCCCCCCTGGTCGCCAGGCCATCCCCAACCGGCGGGGTGCCGGCGGCGACCAGTGCTGCCCCAGTTGGTGTGGCTACAACGGCCAGCACCAAGGCACCCGGCGCGAGCGCCTCGCCCACGGCAAAAGCGGGGACGCCGGTTCCCTCCTCTGTTGCCGGGGCCAAGGATACCTCAGGACTACCATTCGGCATGATTGGCTTGGTGGGTGGAGCCCTGCTGCTGGGTATCCTGGCCCTTTGGGTACGTAACAAGTTCTAACCCCGTTGCGATTTTGTTAGCAACGGGAGGAACCCAAATCCATCATCTTTTTGACAGGAGGTTACCTTCGCATGAGTCGTCTAACCTTGAGTGTCACTGCCCTGGCGCTCGCACTGTTGCTCGGACTGGTTTGGACCCGGGCGGAAACGGCTCCCGGCTATATGCCGTCTGCGCCAGCCGCAACTCCCACCCCCACCTTCGTTCCACCTCAAGTCCAGGCCCGGATGAGCACAGTCCCGGATGGCCCTGCGCGGCGTATGTTCGCCAGCAACACCACCCAAGTCAACCCAATCATCAACTGGAAGTGGGACCCGCGTGATACCACCAAGACCTACAATGTCCATGTCAAGATTACGGGCATGGCCGGTGTGACCCTTTTCGAACAGGCCCACACCTTCAGCAACACGATCAGTGCCACGGTCAGCTTTACGGCCACCGGCCAGATGGCTTTCAATGCCTACTTTACCGGAGCTGAGGCCACTGCGACTCAACTGCAGACTCAGATCAACAAAGCCCAGTCGACGACGCGGATGCAGGAGATCCAGAATTACGTCACCGACGCCGGGAGTTTTGCCTTTAGTCTACAACAGATCGTGCAGAGCATCGAACGCTTCCCGAACCTGCCAGGCACCGTCATGGCCCCCTTGAACGACGCGATGTCTGCTCTCACGCGCGTGAGAACAAATACCGACGCCGTCCTGGACGCGATCAAAAATAATCGCCCCTTGAACGAGATCCAGGCTTTCCTGGCCACGATGCAAACCGACGCCGACACAGCCGCCGCGCGGATCCAAACGGCCAAGAGTGCCGCTGGCACCGGGAGTGGCTATCCCTGGCCCGACAGCCTCGGCTGTTCGCCCGGCGGGTCGGCCCGCCCCTACATTACCAGTGTCTTACTGGAAAACCAGCCAGGCGAAACCCAGCCAGCCG
>JBBITV010000420.1:0-3814 GCA_037440585.1 Chloroflexota bacterium | reverse complement strand
TGCGTAGGAAAAAGCGAGGAGAAATTCAATGTCTAAAGTCATCGGTTTTCAAGATGCCATCATGCGCCTCAACGAGTTCTGGGCACAACACGGCTGCGTCATCTGGCAGCCTCACAACGTCCAGGTCGGCGCGGGTACGAGTAACCCGGCCACCATCTTGCGTGTGCTGGGTCCCGAGCCTTGGAACGTAGCCTATCCCGAGCCGTCCGACCGGCCGGCTGACGGTCGTTACGCTGAAAATCCTAATCGCTGGCAGGAATACTATCAATACCAGGTCATTCTCAAACCCGATCCGGTCAACCACATCGAGCTGTATCTGCAAAGCCTGGAGGCCCTGGGCATCGACCGCCACAAGCACGATATTCGCTTCGTCGAGGATAACTGGCAATCGCCCGGCTTGGGCGCGTGGGGGCTGGGCTGGGAAGTCTGGCTCGACGGGCTGGAAATCACGCAGTATACCTATTTCCAACAGGCCGGCGGCATCGACCTGGATCCGGTGTGCGTGGAGATCACTTACGGTATTGAACGCATCGTTATGTTCGTGCAGGGCGTGCGCAGCATCCCGGAGATTGGCTGGATGGGCGACCTGTCTTACGGCGACCTGCACCTTCAGGACGAGATCGATTACTGCAAGTACAACTTCGATTACGCTAACGTCGAGTTGCTTTCCCAGATGTACAACATGTTCGAGAAAGAGGCCCGCAATGCCCTGGCGCATGGCCTGGTGCTCCCGGCGCACGACTACGTCCTCAAGTGTTCGCACACCTTCAACGTGCTCGACGCGCGGGGCGCTATCGGCGTGACCGAGCGGGCACGCTTCTTCGCCCGGATGCGCGAACTTTCGCGCCAGGTCGCCGAAGCTTACCTCAAGCAGCGCGAGGCCCTGGGCCACCCGTTCATCAACCGCCAGGCGACCCGCATCGCCATCGCCCCGCGTCCCCAGGCGCCAACTGAGATGCCCATCGTCACCGCTCCAGCCGACTTCGTGTTTGAGATCGGCACGGAGGAATTGCCCGCTGTTGACCTGGAGTCGGCGCTGCAACAACTGGAGGAGCTGGCGCCGCGCTTCCTGGCCGAGGCGCGTCTGGCTCACGGCTCCGTCGTCGTGCAGGGCACACCGCGCCGCCTGACGATCTACGTCCACGACCTGGCCCCGAAGCAGACAGACGAAGAGCGGGTGGTCCGAGGGCCGGCCGCCAAGGTCGCCTTCGACGCCAGCGGCAAACCAACGCAGGCCGCCATCGGCTTCGCTCGCAGCCAGGGTGTCCCGGTCGAGCAACTCCGGGTGCGTGAGATGGACGGCGGCTCGTACCTGACCGCGACCCTGGTCGAGAAAGGGCGCCCCACGCCCGAGGTGCTTTCAGAGGTGCTGCCTAAGCTGATCGCCTCCTTGAAGTTCAACCTGGCCATGCGCTGGAACGAGACTAACATCACTTTTTCCCGGCCAATCCGCTGGCTGGTCGCCCTGCTGGGCGACGCTGTGGTGCCTGTGACCTACGCCGGTGTTGGCTCGGGCCGGGTTACCCTGGGGCTGCGTTCCCAGGACTCCCCCGAGCTGCCCATCGCCAAGGCCGAGGACTACTTCAAGGTGATGCGTGCCAACGGCATCGTCGTCGATCCGGCTGAGCGCCGGACGCGCATCCAGGAACAGATCGCCAAACTCGCCGCCGAAGTCGGCGGACAGGTCCCGGACGATCCGGACCTTTTGACGGAGGTCACCAACCTGGTCGAGCAGCCCGTGGCGTTGCGCGGGAGCTTCGATCCGGCGTTCCTGGAGTTGCCGCCCGAAGTGCTGGTGACGGTGATGAAAAAGCACCAGCGGTATTTCCCGGTCGAGGCACGCGACGCCACGGGAGCCCGCCTACTCCCCTACTTCATCACGATTGCCAACGGTGGCCTTGAGAATATTGACATCATCCGGGTCGGCAACGAGGAAGTGCTCCGCGCCCGATACGCGGATGGACAGTACTTTTACACCAAAGATAACCAGCGCAAGCTGGAAGCCTTCGTGCCGAAACTGGCCGGACTCACCTTCCAGGAGCAACTCGGTTCCTACCTGGACAAGACAGAGCGGTTAAAGCGGCTTGTCCCAAAAATCGCCGGGCGGCTGGGCCTCTCCGCCGAAGAGCGGGCGCTCGCAGACCGCGCGGCCGCGCTGTGCAAAGCCGATCTGGTAACGAACATGGTCATCGAGTTTACCTCGCTCCAGGGGGTGATGGGCCAGTATTATGCCCGCAACTCTGGCGAGGACCCGCGCGTGGCGAAGGCGATCCTGGAGCACTACCTGCCGCGCGGCGCAACCGACACCTTGCCCGAGACGATGCCCGGCATCGCCACCGGAATCGCAGACCGCGTCGATAGTCTGGTCGGCCTGTTTGCGGTTGGCCTGGCGCCGACAGCCGGCGCGGACCGATACGGTTTACGCCGTGCCGCTCTGAGCCTGATCCAGATTCTTGCGGAACGCCACATCCCGTTCTCGATCCAGGCCGTGGTCCAGGAGGCGGCTGCCCTGCAACCGGTTCCGGTGACCGGGGCCCACATCGCTGACGTGCTGGCCTTCATCCAGCGCCGTCTGGAAGGCTGGCTGCGCGACCAGGGCTTCCGCTACGACCTGGTTGACGCCGTCCTGGCTGAGCAGGCCGACCACCCGGCGCAAGCCTTCCAGACCGTCAAGGCATTCGCGGCCTGGGCCGAGGGGCCCGAATTCGCCGCCTTGCTTCCGGCCTACGCCCGCTCCGTCCGCATCGTCCGTGAGTTCAAGGAGCAGTTTCCACTGGACCCGGCCCGGCTCCAGGAGCCGGCCAGTAAACGGCTCTACGAGGCCTACCAGGCCGCCGCCGCGCGCCTGGACAGGACACCCGACCTGCACAAGCTATTCGAGGTCATGCTCCCGCTGGTGGAGCCCATCAACCGGTTCTTCGACGAGATTCTGGTAATGACCGAAGACCGGGCGCTGCGCGAGGCGCGGCTGGGGCTGCTGCAGCGGATCGCAGCGTTGCCGAAGGGCGTGGTGGATTTGAGCAAGGTGCAGGGATTCTAAAACTCAGGAATCCGTTTTCTCTAGCAAGCTCTCTGCCAATCCACGGCATTTCGATGATTTTCAGTGAAGGAGGCTAAGATAACATGACCAAAAAATGGGTATACCTCTTTGAAGAAGGCGACAAAGATATGCGCGACCTGCTCGGCGGCAAGGGCGCCGGAGTGGCCGAGATGACGCGCGCCAGGCTCCCGGTGCCGCCTGGGTTCACCATAACCACTGAAGCCTGCAACGAGTTCTTCCGCATCGGCAAGCAATTCCCTGAGGGAATGTGGGACCAGGCCCTGGCAGCCCTCAAGCAGGTCGAGGCCAAGACCGGCAAGCGATTTGGCGATCCGGCCAACCCGCTCCTCGTCTCCGTGCGCTCCGGCGCCAAGTTTTCCATGCCCGGCATGATGGACACCGTGCTCAACATCGGCCTGAACAAGCAGACCATCGATGGGATGATCAGGCTGACCGACAACCCGCGCTTCGTGTGGGATGCGTATCGGCGGCTGGTCCAGATGTTCGGGCGGATCGTGCTGCACATTCCGGGCGAAAAGTTCGACCACGTGCTCTCTGCCTGGAAGGACCGCAAGGGCGCCCAGGCTGATACCGATCTGACGACCGAAGACCTGCAGGCCATTGCCGAAGAGTTCAAGCGGATCATCCGCCAGGAGAAGGGGATCGAATTTCCCGAGGATCCGTTCGAGCAGTTGCACATGGCTATCGAGGCGGTGTTTGGCTCGTGGTTCGGCAAGCGCGCCGTCGATTACCGCAATTACAACAAGATCCCGC
>JBBITV010000419.1:0-3785 GCA_037440585.1 Chloroflexota bacterium | reverse complement strand
GTCGAAGTCCAAGGTACGGCCGAAGGCCGGCCCTTTCCCCGCGAAACGCTAATTGAGTTGCTCAACCTGGCTACGAAAGGCATTGATGATCTACTTACAGCGCAACGCGAGGTGCTGAAGACCGCATGAACTGCCCATCATGCGGGACGTCTATCGAAGGACCGTCCAGGCTCTGCCCCAACTGCGGCGCTGAATTTACCAAACGCCATCTTATTCCCCGGTGCCCAAACTGCGGGGCGAAAGCGGTACCCGGCAGGCGCATGTGCCGGATGTGCGGGGCTGAACTGCACCCAGCCCACCGGACGTTGACGCTTGCCGTCGAATCGTCATTGGTGGTCGTGGCGGTTGCAGCGCTGCTGATGGCTCTCTGGGTGCTCCGGCCACAGAATATCGAGGTCCCGTCGACCGCAGCACTGCCCACGGCCGTCCCCACCAGCACCCGTATTCCCACTCGCGGGCCGACTTTCACCCCTATCTCCACGGCCTCGGCGACAAGCACTGCGGTTCCAGGTGGCCCTGCCCTCTTGACTTATACAGTCAAGGCGGGTGATACCTTATCCGGTATTGCGACACGTTTCGAGACGACGGTCGCCAGCATCGTCGCGGCCAGCGGACTCAAGAATGATAAAGTCACCCTCCAGATCGGTCAGACGCTGAAGATCCCGCAGTCACTAGAGACGGCCGGCCCTGGTCCGGCGGCTGATGCTCAGGCGTCTGCGGAGTCCGGTCTGGCTATTGCCCAGCCCACGGCGACGGCTCCCGCTGTAGTCCCAACTGTGGGTGTGGCACCAGATGCCGTCACACATACGGTGAAGCGCGGCGAGTTCCTTGAGGTGATCGCCAAGAAGTACGGGGTCAGCATCGACCAGATTGTCCAGGCCAATGGCTTCAAGGATGCCAACCAACTGCTTCGGATTGGCCAGGTGCTTGTGATTCGACCTGGATCCGCGCCAGCCTCCGACCCAACCGTAATGCCTACCGAGGGCTCGCCTCCGCTGGCGCCCACCCCCTCGCCCATCCCTCGAACCACCGTTTGGGCCACCTATACACCCATGCCAACACGGGAGTTCTCTTACCCGGCTCCTGTTTCTCTGGGCCCGCCCGATGGTCATCAGTTCGGCAAAGAAGACACCAGCGTGCTGCTGAATTGGACCTCGGTGGGGATTCTGCGGGATGACGAGTGGTACGTCGTGCGCGTGCGGATCGTGCGTGGCGGAGAAATGAAAGAAGCTACCGGGTGGGTCAAGTCTACCAGTTGGCGTCTGCCCGACTCTCTGCGTCCCACCGTGGCAGGCGAGGTGTTTCGCTACGAATGGGATGTTGCTGTCCAGCGTCAGACCGGCACAGGTGCAGGGGATACGCCTGGCGGGGTGCCTACCAGTCCGCGCAGCATCACACATCAGTTTACGTGGTCACCGTAGGTTCGTAGTGGGCGCTTTAGCGCGTCAACCGACACGAGTCATAATATGGCTGTGGCACTAAAGCGCCCACTACGAAGCCAGGTGCAACAAAAAAGCCCACTAGAGAAACTCCAGCGGGCCTGATCATGGCGGCGGGTGGATTCGAACCACCGACCCAACGATTATGAGCCGTTTGCTCTGCCTCTGAGCTACGCCGCCTCTTGGCTGATAGCAGATAGCCGATGGCAGATAGCAGATGCCTAACGAATCACATGCCATCTGCCATCTGCCATCGGCTATCTGCCACGAGGTAGCGGGGGCAGGACTCGAACCTGCGACCTTCGGGTTATGAGCCCGACGAGCTGCCACTGCTCCACCCCGCAGCGAATCCAATTATACACCTGGTCCCCATCGGAGTCAAGGCGGCGGGCTGTCCCAAAACAATGCCCACCACTCCTGCCAATACTCCTTGCGCGGTTCTGTGCGCCTGGTACGTGGTTCAGGGCGTGTTCGCCAGTCGCTGTCCGGGGCATCCAGTACTACGACCGCTGTCTCCCCGGCACGCACCCACTTGCGGATGTTACGGGCATACTCCTCGACGTAGGCATCCGAGGCCACCCTGGCCTGCTGCCATTCCAGGTCGGCAATTTCCGCCTTGACGCTGGCGATGTCGCGCTCGTACTCCTCAGCAATACGCTTCAAGGACAGGCCATCCCAAACCATCCAGCCTAAGCTGTACACAAAATAGCCAATGACGACCAGCCCCACCACGGCCAGCATCTGAGGAATAGAAATTGGCCTGGATTCTGACTTACCTGCCAATGCCTCCTCCCCTCAAATGACCAATGCCCAATGACCAAATCCCACAATGGGCATTGGACATTGGTCATTGGTCATTGACCCGAGTGCCGAGGAGAGGATTTGAACCTCCACGACCGTTCGGTCACTACGCCCTGAACGTAGCGCGTCTGCCAATTCCGCCACCTCGGCGCGTTTCATGGCGGGCAAAATGATAGCACTACTTGGGGGATTTGTCAACCGCTATCTCGGCGGCTGTGGTACCTGGGCGGCGGGTCCTGATGTACCACTGGCTGATGGTTCTAAACCGGTCGCTGGGATCGATGATGAGCGGACCCAGTTGAACGTTATGCACCGAGGCATCGACCGCGTAATGGTACACGGCGTGAAATAGTAAAAGCACCGGCACCTCGTCAGCCAGGATGGACTGGAAACGCCGGTAGAAGGCCGCACGTGTCTCCTGCTCGGGGGTATGTCGCGACACCTCAAGCAGGCTGTCGACTTCTGTGTTGGTGTAGCCGCCGTAGTTCTGACCATCGCCTTCTGTCTGGCTGGAATGCCACAATGGATAAGGATCAGGGTCGTAGGACAGGTCGGACCAGCCGTAGAGGACAGCATCAAAGCGACGAGGGCGTAGCACTGCCTCGCGGAGTTCTGCTGGATCGACCACCTGGACTTCAACCTGCACGCCGATCCCTGCCCATTGCTGGCGGATAGCATGGGCCAGGGCAACACGGCTCATATCGGAGTTGGTAGTCAGTGTGAATTGGAGTTTGCGCCCCCCCAGTGCGCGCACCCCACCCTCTGGTGGCTCGGTCCAACCGGCCTCATCAAGCAGCCGCCGCGCCTCGATCGGGTCGTAGTTATACTGGCGCACAGTCGGATCGTACGCCCAGGAAGTCTCGGGGAATGGGCTATGGGCAACCACCGCCTGCCCGCCAAGTACGCGGCTGATCAGCCCTGGCCGATCCAGGGCCAGTAGTAGGGCCTCGCGCACCGGCTCGTCCTGGAAGAGCGGTTGTCTGAGGTTGAGGAAGATCAGTGACAAGGCTGAACGCTGGACGGAATACAGATTCAGGTTGCGCTCTGCGGAAATCCTGGCCAGATCTTCGTCCAGGACGCGGCTGATCCCCTTGATCTCGCCTCGATTGTATGCGGTCAGCAGGCTCTGATAGTTGGGGTAAGACCGGAACTCCAGGTGGGTGAGGTAAGGTTGTTGGCCGTAGTAACCCGGAAAAGCTTCCAGGACAACGCGCTCGGCGCGAGCCGACTCAACCCGGAAGGGGCCGGTGCCGATGGGCTGAAGGTTGAAAGGATGCTTCGGCAGGTCCGCGACGGCTACCCTGGACAATAGATGCGCGGGCAGGATGCCCAGGGTCAGATAGTAGGGGAATGGAGCGAAGGGCTCGTCCAGGGTGAATCGCACGCTGTACGGGCCGAGGGCCTCAACATGCACCGTTGTCCATAAGAGTGAGAATTCGGGGTGGGCCTGGTAAGCCGGGTCCTGCAGCACGCCCAGGGTGTAGACGACATCGTCAGCCGTAAAAGGGGCGCCATCGTGCCAGCGCACGTCTTCGCGCAACGCGA
>JBBITV010000418.1:0-3853 GCA_037440585.1 Chloroflexota bacterium | reverse complement strand
ATCTGCTTGTGGAACGGGACCGAGATAGCGTACTCGTTGTTCTCACAAAAGAAGATGACCGGCAGCCGGTAGATGCCGGCCCAGTTGAGCGCCTCGTGGAAATCACCCTCACTGGTGGCACCCTCTCCGAAGTACGCGATGCTGATAGCGTCTTCCCCCTTAATCTTGGATGCCAGTGCCATTCCCACGGCATGGAGCATCTGAACTGTCACCACACTCGATCCCGGGTAGATGCGCAGCTTCGGATGACCGTAGTGGCACGACATCTGTCGCCCGCCACTGGCCGGGTCCTCAGCTTTGGCTAAAAAATGCAGTATTATCTCTCGTGCTGTGACGCCCAACGCGACGGAGAGCGCCAGATTCCGGTAATATGGGTGGACATAAGCTGTCACCTGTCGGAGCGCCCAGGCGCTGGCGATCTCGGCGGCTTCCTGGCCGCGCGAGGTAATCACAAAGTGCGTCTTGCCCTGGCGCTGCAATACCCACAGCCGCTCATCGAGGCTGCGCACCAGCCACATCGTCTCGTACATTGCCAACAGATCACCCGAGCTGAGACCCGTCAGCGGCGTCGCCATGATCGGTGAAACGAGCCTTGCCGTCGTGCTCATAGGCACCTCCAGGGGAGAAATCGTGCGCCTAGTGTATTCAGTTTGGCAGGTGCCGTCAAGTAACTACACAGGTAGACAGGTACACAGGGAACAGATAGGAATTCACAAGTCCCGCCTCATTCCCTGTGTACCTGTGTACCTATCTACCTGGCTTCAGCGTACACGTCCTTCAGCCCATCTTCCGGATTCGGATACGGTGCTCGTTCGGCGTAATCTGTTGCGTCGTCTACAATCGCCTGGGCGCGAGCCTTGATGTCACGCTCGAGGGCGTCGGTCAGAATGGCCTGTTCTTGCAGGTACTGCCGCAGCCGCACAATCGGATCGCGCTGCTTCCACCCCTCGACTTCTTGCCGGGTCCGGTATATCCGATCATCGTCGTCACTGGAGTGCGGGATCAGGCGGTAGGTCTTGGCCTCGATCAGGGTCGGCCCGGCGCCGCTGCGGGCGCGCTCGACAGCACGCTTTGTCGCTTCATAGACAGCCAGCACATCGTTCCCGTCGACCGTCACGCCAGGGAAACCATAGGCTACGGCGCGGTCGGCGACGTTGGAGATGGCCATTTCTTTGGACTGGTGCTCTGAGATTGCGTAGAGGTTATTCTCGCAAATGAAGATGACCGGCAGCTTGTGAATGCCGGCCCAGTTGAGACCTTCGTGGAAGTCGCCTGAGGCGGTGGCGCCCTCGCCGAAATAGGTTACCGTGACCACATCTTCGCCGCGTATCTTTGAGGCCAGGGCGATGCCGGCTGCCTGGACCACCTGGGTAATGACCGGGCTGGAGCCTGAGATGATCTTGTGCCGGGGGTCCCCGAAATGTGCCGGCATTTGCCGGCCCCCACTGGACGGGTCTTCGAATTTGCCAAAGGCGGACAACATCAGGTCATGCGCGGTCATCCCGAGGGTCAGCACGACGGCCATGTCGCGGTAGTAGGGGTGCACCCAGTCGACGCCCGGGCGGAGCGCGTAGGCTGAGCCTACCTGGCAGCCTTCCTGTCCCTGGCCGGAGATCACGAAGGCGATCTTGCCCTGGCGCTGCAGCACCCACATCCGCTCGTCCAGGGTCCGGGCCAGGATCATAAGTTCAAACATGCGCAGCACGTCTTTCTCGGTCAATCCGAGTTCGGCGTGCCGGGCTTCACGCACCGGTGCGAGGACCGGAGTCGCCATTGCACTCACGCTACACACCTCCTCGTGTGTATTTTAGATTTTGGATTGCTGAATGTGGATTGTGGGCTGTCTGTCCACAATCCACATTCTAAAATCTAAAATCCAAAATTGGTTAGCGTCCACCTTTCGCCCGAGCCAACCGCTCAGCGACGTTGCTCCAGTTGATGATGTTGAAGAACGCCTTGGTGTATTCGGGGCGCTTGTTCTGATACTTGAGGTAGTAGGCGTGCTCCCAAACGTCCAGGACGAGCAGCGGCGTGACACCCCATTGGGTCAGATTCTGGTGCTTTTCAGCGGTCAGGATGACCAGTTGACCAGCATTGGGCTCCCAGGCCAGGATGCCCCAGCCACTTCCTTCCACGGCGTTTGAGGCGGCCAGAAACTGATTCTTGAAAGCCTCAAAGCTACCGAAGTCCCGGTTGATTTGACTGGCCAGGTCGCCCGTCGGCTCGCCGCCGCCACCCTTCCCGGCGGGTGCCATGTTGGGCCAGAAGATCGCGTGCAGGAAGTGACCCGAGCCGTGGAAGGCCGCCTCTCGCTCCCAGTGCTTGACCAGGGCGAAGTCGCCAGCTTTGCGGGCTTCGGCCAGCTTCTGCAGGGCGGTGTTCAGGCCATTGACGTAAGCCTGGTGGTGAATGTCGTGATGCAGGTGCATCGTCTGCTCGTCGATGTACGGCTCCAAAGCATTATAGGGATAAGGCAGAGGGGGCAGTTCGTAAGCCATGCTAGAAACTCCTTTCAGCTTTTGATTGAATTGAAATGGCACGATTAGGGGAGCCTGTTGGGTTAGGCGCTCATCTCCCCAGAGTTAGGCTCCCCGCTATAGTCATCAGCGTCGAACCTGGCCATCCGGCATTGGAGGCACATCGTCGCCGCTCGATGATCACGGTTAGATTATAGAGAAAACTGCACGAGGTGCCAAATTGGGCAAGTTTTGGCGATGGGAATCAGAAAAAAGGCACTAGCGCATAATTCGCTTTGTCACCCCTTCACTCCGTTCAGGGCAGGCTCTGAGCGAAGCGAAGGGTCTCTGCTTTCTTGTGCCGAGACTTTCTTTGTAGGCGTGGAGATGCTTCGCTCCGCTCAGCATGACAAGCGAATTATGCGGTATTGCGAAAAAAGGGAAACAGGTACACAGGTACACAAGTAGGCAGGGACCTGTCTCCCTGTGTACCTGTGTACCTGTGTACTTTGTTACCCAAACCTTCCTGTCACGTAATCATCCGTCCGTTTATCCTTCGGATCGGTAAACAGCCTGGCGCCCGGGCCGTGCTCGACGAGCTCCCCCATAAGCAGGAAGGCGGCGTAGTCGGCGACGCGGGCGGCTTGTTGGACATTGTGCGGGACGATCACGATGGTGTAATCCTTCTTGAGTTCCTGAAGGGACTCTTCGACCTTGAGCGTCGAAATAGGGTCAAGGCCGGAGGTCGGCTCGTCCAGCAAGATGACTTCGGGTTCCAAAGCCAGAGTGCGTGCCAGGCAGAGTCGCTGCTGCTGCCCGCCGGACAGGGCTATGGCAGGTTCGTCCAGGCGGTCTTTGACCTCATCCCAGAGTGCAGCTTGCTGCAAGGTACGCTCAACTATTTCGTCCAGCCGGTGGCGATCCCGGATGCCACTCAGGCGTGGCCCGTAGGTGATGTTCTCGCGGACGGTGCCGGGCAGCGGGATCGGCAACGCAAACAGCATTCCCACCCGTCGACGTAGCTCGACGACGTCCACGTCCGGGTCATAAATGTTCTTGCCGTCGAGGAGGATCTCGCCGTCCACATGGGCGTATTCGACCAGGTCGTTGAGGCGGTTGAGGGTGCGCAGGAAGGTGGACTTGCCGCTGTTGGCCGGGCCGAAAATTGCCAGGATCTGATTGGCGTAGATCGGTATGGTGACGTCGTTGAGGGCGCGGACGCGGTTGTAGTAGACGCTGAGATCCCTGACATCGATTTTGGCTCGCTTATCTGTGCTCACCACTGCCTAATCGTTCTGAATCGGCTCCGGATAATCGTATCCACAGTCGCCATAGACAGCACCAGTCCCAGAAGCGCCAGGGCTGTCGCATTCTGGTTCTTAAGAGGAATGCACGGG
>JBBITV010000417.1:0-3855 GCA_037440585.1 Chloroflexota bacterium | reverse complement strand
GGTTTGACCCAGGGCACAGGGATCCTGGTGAGGTCCACCTGGTCAGCCATGTCAATGTTCTGTTTGCAGGGTGCCGTGTCCACCCATTTGGGCGGGATCGTCTTTTCGGTTCTTTTGACCCACTCGCGCATGAGGTCCACCAGACTGGAGCTCTTGGGCATGCCCATAATCAGTGCCAGCCGCGATGTAGTGGTGCAGGCACTCGTCAGCACGGGTGAGGTGTAGTCTTTGACGTTTTCGAACAGCAGGGCCGGGCCGCCCCGCTCCTCGTTGAGCTTGGCGATATGGGAAAGTTCCAGCTTCCAGTCAACCTGAACCTTGACGCGCTTCAGTTCCCCTTCCGCTTCACATATCTGGATAAAGTCTCTGAGGTCTTTCATGTTTTGTTCTCCTCTTGCCTGGTTTTGTAGTGGTCACCCTGTGACAAGATTTTACTTGCCTTCTCCAGGTGTTCTCGCATCGCTCGGGCGGCTGCCTCGGGATCCCGGCTCACCAGGGCCTCCAGGATGAGTTCGTGATCGTGCAGCCGGTCTCTGGCGATTTCCTGGGTTAGTCGGGTTCTGCGAGCGGTTTCCAGGAACAGGTCATGGATGGTGCGGTACATTAGCGCCAGGATCTGGTTGTGCGCGGCATCGGCCAGCACCAAGTGAAAATCTACACCCGCGCGGCTACTATGTTCAAGGTTTGAAAGGCTCTGGCGGGAGTGCTCCACGGCCTTATGCAGCGCCTCGATGTCCTCATCGGTAGCTCGTTCGGCGGCCAGTTGAGCCAGGACCACTTCGATAAACTGGCGGGCCTCCATTACTTCGGAGATAATGCCAATCTGGCTTATCCGGGTCCAGTCGATCATCAGGGGAAGCATGCCCGGTTCACGCACGAAAGTGCCTTTGCCCTGGATGACCTCGATAACACCCAGGAGCTGCAGAACACGCATGGCTTCACGGATTGACGAGCGCCCGACGCCGAAGCGTTCCGCCAGTTCCGTCTCAGTGGGGAGCCGATCGCCGGGACGGAGCTGGCCATCGGCGATGAGCCGGCGGAACTCTTCCAATACGACCTGGGGGAGCGGGGGTGTTTTGGAAATCGAACGGAAATCGACCGTCATTTCAGGTCCCCTTTGGGGCAGCGATTAGGGAGTGTTCATGGCTCCCCCAGACTCTGGTGAACTCCGTTTGTTGGCGCTATGTTTCAAGTCATCAGATGTCTGATGATTGGGATACCTGATTCTAGTGAGAACAGGGCGTTTTGTCAACGGAATTTTGGCTCATTTTATGAGCCAAATGGATCACACGACGATTGCCTCCGCCGAGTTCATCACGTTCCGGGCTTTCTAATTTGTACATGAACGTTTCTTGATGTATAATCTGGCTACACTGAAAAAGGAGATGTAGCCATGAAGACCCTAACCAGGCGACCGATTCAGGTATATCTTGAAGAGAGCCAGGACCGCATCTTGCGCGCTGCGGCTAAGTCACAGGGCATTTCTATCGCCGAACTGATCCGCCGCAGCGTCGACCGCTATTTGGCAGATTTGCCGGTCGAGGACGATCCGGCCATGCGGTTGATCGCGTTAGGCCGGTCTGGCTTGGGCGACCTTGCGGAGAAACACGACGAATATCTGGTGCGATGGGAGAAGGGGGATAACCAGGCATGAGCCAGGCGGTCTTCGTCGACGCCAGCGCCTGGATTGCCCTCGCCGATGCCGACGACCAATACCATTCAGAAGCTCGAGGCGTCTATCTGAATCTGCTCAAGCAGCGCCGCCAATTGCTCACCACCAATCTGGTTATCGGTGAAGCTTATGTTGCGATCAGGCGTACACTCGGGCATAGCCAGGCCATCACGTTCCTGGAGAGCCTGCGCGCCAGTCCACGCATTACGAAAGTTTACGCCGATGCTCCTCTCGAGGACGAGGCTGAACGCATCTTGCGGAAATACACCGATCAGGATTTCAGTTACGTCGATGCGGTGAGCTTCGCGCTGATGCGTCAGCGCAGGCTGACCGAGGCTTTTGCCTTCGACAAGCACTTTGCCACGGCCGGGTTTACAAGGGTTCCTGGCCAACCATTGGGTTGACTGTGACCTGGCACTGGCCAACCGTGAGTAATGTGGCACGTCTCAGGTTAGATCTGCTATTTCCCTTCTGGCGCCGCGCCTGGAAGCCTTGACCGTCGAACAGCTCAACCGCCTGGTCGACCTGGCCCTGGACGCCTCCAGTCTGGCCGAAGTTGAGCAGGCGCTTGACACGCTGGCCCAGGAGTAAATACCCGGTCAAGGAGCACATCCAATCCTGAAGACGACCGAGCGGATTGTGACCCAGACCGAGTTGCAACGTAATCCGCGTGTAGTGATCCAGAATGCCAAGGATACACCGGTGGCGGTCACCGCACGGGGTAAGCCGGTGGCTTACGTAATCAGTGTGGACATGTTTGATGAGATCATGCAGCGTGTGCGCCAACTCGAGGACCAGGAGTTCAAGCTCATGATGGAGTTGGCCGAGCGTCAGTTTGCCGCCGGAGACTACGTCTCACAGGAGGCACTAGAAAGAGAATTCGACGTCGAGGCAAGCTAGGTGGCTGCAGCTTGAGATCCAATACAAGAGGCGCCCCGCACGACGAAATATTGGCCCGCTCCAGGCACTACCTTCCAGTGCAGGGAGCGGGCCATGTTACTATTCGCCTCGGACATCCAGCTAATGCCCGAGCCAGGAACAGGCTGGACCCATTCTCTTTATAGCCTCGGCTGCCGACAGTCATACAGCCCCGGCGGACAGCATTTCCGGCCGGGCGCAGAGAATGGTGGGCGCACACCACCCGCAGCCCCAAGTTATTGTTACGGTTGTACGGGATGTTCCTGTTCCGGTTGGCGCAGCGGACGTTTCTATGATGATTGTTCCACGCCCCGCCGCGCACCACCCGCAGCGCGTTCAGCCTGTCCCCACGGCGGCCGGCTCCCCACCGGCTGACTTGCGCCAGCCGCCCAGTAGCCGGCCGATTTCCGTCACCATATTGGCCACGTGATGATACTGGCTTACTTCCAACAGCTTGAGTTCGTGGCACAGTCGCAGATGAAAGCGTAACCTGGCCAGGGTGATGTCCGCCTGGGCCAGCAGTTGTGTTTGCCGTCGTCCCTTGCTCAAGGCGGCCTCCAATAACTCCTCCTGCAAATCCAGGGCAGTATCTTGCACCCGCTGGGCCATCACGAAACGTTGCTCTCGTGGAAACTTGAGGGTTTGCGGGATCAGCCACAATAGCAGGTCATGGGTGCGCGCAAAGATTGGTGATTCCTTCATTTCGGCTTTGCCTCCGGGGAATGGGATGGCAGAGAATAGCCTTTCGCAGGCCATACGTGTTCCCGTGGCTGGCGTGGGCGATCCATCCCTGCACGCAGGCATTGAGCGTCTCCAGATCGATCTCGCCCGCCGCATACTGGCGCAGACGTGCCTCAAACCGGCGTTGGAAGCTCACGCCCTTGGCCCGCTTCAGCCGCCGGTGAGTAGGAAACACCCGAAAGCCCAGGAAGGTGGTGCCCTCGGCCACCGGGCGAACCTGAGCCTGCTCCGCGTGTAACACCAGGCGCAGCTCGGCCAGCTTCTCGATCAGCGCCCCGCGCCAGCCGTGCAGCGTGCCCTTGTCGCTGGCAAACAACAGCATATCGTCCACGTAGCGGATGTAGTGCCCGCATTTGAGTACACGCTTGACGAAATGGTCCACTTCGTTCAGATACACGTTGGCCCAAAACTGGCTGGTGAGATTCCCGATAGGTAGACCCCGTGGCCGGCAAGCAGCCATCAGATCGTCACCAGGGAACCACTGCATGTCATACTCTTCGTCCAGGACGCCGACACCGCTGTCC
>JBBITV010000416.1:0-3860 GCA_037440585.1 Chloroflexota bacterium | reverse complement strand
GATTTCATCATCACTCTCGGTTTCATGATCCCCCTCCCTGACCCGGCGGTCGTTTGGGTTCGTCGGTGTGTGCGCCGGCAAAGTGTCTTTCTGCCTCTATTGTACACCTATACCGTTACAGTGAGGTTAGCGGCGCGTTAAAAGCGGGTTGGAAAGACAGGTTTTCCCGTTGACAGCGAACGCAGTGGCTGGTATACTAGCATTCGTTATCATGTTCGTAACGAGGAGACTAGTCGAAAATGTTCATCGTATCAGATACGTGGAAGGCTGCTTTTCCAGGGGCAGCAGCCGGAATCCTGGCGATGCGCCATGTGTCCAACCCCGATAGTCACCCTGCGCTGGACCGGAAGAAAGAAGAATTAGAGAACCAGCTTAGAAGCCGTTTTGCCGGCTCGGATAGAGCCGAACTGGCCGCCCTCGCACCTATCCAGGCCTACAACGCTTACTACAAACGATTCAAGAAGACCTATCATGTCCAGCTTCAACTGGAGTCCGTCGCCCTGAAAGGTAAGTCAATTCCTCGTGTCGCGACCCTTGTCGAAGCGATGTTCATGGCCGAGCTCAAGAACCTGCTCTTGACGGCCGGTCACGACCTGGAAGCTGTGCACCTGCCGGTAACGCTCGACGTGTCCAGGGGCGATGAACGTTATACGCTCCTCAACGGCCAGGACCAGGTGCTCAAACCAGGCGACATGATGATGGCCGACACGCAAGGGGTCATCTCCAGCGTCCTCTACGGTCCCGATCAACGCACGCGGATCACTTCCGATACCCGGCGGGTTTTGTTTGCGGTGTATGTGCCAGCAGGTATTGAGGAACGAGCTGTCTACCAGCACCTCCACGATATCGAGGCGAATGTCAGACTGGTTGCGCCGGAGGCCGAGGTGGAGTTGCTACAGGTGTACGGCAGCGACTGAGTCAAGGCGGAAACGAATTTTCAGATGATCACTTTTCCTATACGGGCACTGCGTCATTTGCCATCGTAGGAAACTCGTTCAGCGCGGCCAGGTGCGCCCGTTCTTTGCGCACCGTCCGTAAGGTGACGACGATGCCGGCCGCGTTTACGATCAACCCGAGCACAATAAACGGGATCTTGTACTCCGCGAGAAACGTCACCACGCCGGATAGCCCGGTCGCGCCAGTCAGCCCCAGTAGCGGCGCAATGTCCGTGATGTGGTGAGCGCAGCAGGCGAGCATCCCCACAGTAGACGTGCCAGTGCCCGCACCTGTCATGGCTGTCGCCCCCACCGCTTTTGCCGCCTGGACAATGGCGCGCAGGTAAGTGTACAGTCCGATCTGTACGCCGAATCCTGATGCGACCAGCCCAACCCATAGCCGATCCGCGGACAGTTGTTCCAGGGCGTGGGAGAAGGATTGCAGGACGCTCAGAATGCCCAGGTAAAGCCCAAGCATCCCGAGCGCGGCGAGAATACCCGCAACTATCGGGAGCAAGTACACCTTTGGGTTCAATTCATCATCCTCCCCGAGCCATTGCGCCCATAATTCTGGCTACCCATCATTCCGGCGCCACCCATCATCTCACCAGAGCCGTTGTACCCGTAATCCTGGTTACTCATCATCCCAGCGCCGTTCATCATCCCGCCTGAGCCAGCATAACCGCCGCCTGGCTGATTCATCATCCCCCCGATGCGACCCAGCGTGTTTCCCCAGCCGTCCATCATCTGTCCGGCGCTAAATCCGTTCCCCTGGACGCCGGTAGTTACCCAACCTTGCGATCTGTCCGCGGTAGCTGTACCCAGTACGCCGACCAGCAATGCGCCACCCACGAGCAGCCCGATGATTGTTGCTCCGACTTTACGTGTTAACATGGACTAACTCCCTTTCTGCCATCCTGGTTCTTCACCAGTCAGCTTCCGTTGTTCTTGATTCTAATGATACTACAGACGCTTGAAGATGATTTGAAGGCTGTGTAAAGCTTCGGTAAAGACTGCCCCTCACCTTGCACAGCGCATGTCCTGCCCGCCGGGCTGCGATGGAACAGCTCTCAGGCGCAGCGCCCGAAAAAGGCGGGTACCATTGGCACGAGGCTGGCTACTGCAATGAGCGTGCCAGCAGATCCACCACGCCTGAGCCCGAAGGTGAGCATCACTGCTCCCAGGACGATGCGCCCCAAGCGGCCGCCAGGACTGTTCATGAGTCGAATGAAGTTGTCCATCTGTCTCAAGCTTACGTTACGCCGGTTTCACAAATAGCGCATATACCATCAGGGCAATGATCACCAGCAGCAGGAGTACTACGGGCCCGATACCGGAGCCCATCATCCCAGCCATGCCGCCCATCATGCCACCGGTCATGCCACCGCCGGCCAGCAGCAGGTCCAACTTTCCGCGTCGCCGTGGATGAATAGGATGAACCTGCTGATTGCTGCGAACCGGAAAAGGCCCGCACTGCCAGAACTACCAGGGCGATCAATCCACCCCAGAAGAGCAGCATCATCAATCCACCGAAGATCATCCACCACCAGCCAAATCCATCTCCCCACCACATACTAAGTACCTCCTTTCTTTCATCTGGCACCTATTATACCAAAGAGAGGGTCTCTCCGCAATACGGACACGCCGTCCAATCTGTCTCGACCGGTCGCCCACAGGTGGGGCAAGTGGCGGGTTCAGGGCGGCCTGGCCGTTCCCAGATGTAAGCCGCCACCAGTAAGCCAATTATCCCCAGAAAGAGCAGCACCATCAGACTTCCTAGACTGCCCACGTAGCCGCCTAAGAGCCCTCGGTTTGACGCCGACCCCATTATATGCCCCTGGCCCATCATCTGCGAACTCATCGCGCCCGCCATCGTCTGGCCATCCATCATGGTCGCGCCTTGCGTGCCCGAGATCAGGATCCAGGCTCCCATCACGACCAGGGAGAGGGTCAGTGATGTAGCTATGCCAATCGTGATGACCGTGCGTGTCTGCATTCTCTGCCCCCTTCCTACAAGCGAGCCGCCATAGGCAGGCTGAACAAGACGGCGAAGGCCAGGGCGTAGGCCACGGCCAGGACGGTATACGGTGCCACCAGGACCGGGAATGGGCAGTTGATGGTACGCACGCGGCAGAGGCGGCGCACCAGCCACAGGACGATCCCCAGCCCGACCACAACCAAGATCACCTCGAGGGCCTGCCAGACGCCCAGTTCCACCATAGCAGCGGGTTGGTGCTGACCTGTTCCCGGAAACGCGCCCAAGGCTCCGTCATCACGAAGGCCTGGAAGCCCACCACCCCTAGCGCGGCTACGGCGACGAGGGCGTTCTCCAGCACCTCTTTGCGCTGGGACAGGAATTCCCGGCCCGGCGGCCGCAGCCGCACCGTGATAGCGTCGTTGGGGCACGCCTTGAGGCAATTGCCGCACGTGGAGCAGTAGCGGTTGGTTTCCATGACCTTGGGTACCTGATGGAACGGACATCCAGGCAGCCCGTCCCGGCCGAAGTAACAGTAGATGCCATTGCAACGCTTCTCGACACACACACGCGGGTTCGCCCGTACCTCGACCACGCTGCTCATGGCGAAGACGCCGGACCAGGCACCCAACGGGCACAGGTGGCGGCACCAGGTCCAGCGTTCGAAGATGAGCCCACTGACCACGGCGCCGATGGTGAAGCTCCACAGGATAAAGCCCGTGACCAGGGGCGAGACCGAGGCCCGGGTGACCTCTTCAATCCAGGCCTGGTACAGGATGGCGACGAAGAGGATGGCGGCGACGAGATAGCGGCGCTTGAAAAGACTGGGGGCCTTGAGGTTCAGGCCCAGCTTGCGGTGCACCAGGTCCGACAGAGCCCCCATCGGGCAGACGGCACACCACACCCGGCCCACGACCAGATAGCTGACCGCCAGTAAGGGCCACCACACA
>JBBITV010000415.1:0-3863 GCA_037440585.1 Chloroflexota bacterium | reverse complement strand
GCGTCCCGCTCCATCCCCTGCCATGCCCGGCGCCATGTCCCCCACACCCAACACTCGGCGCGGCCGTCGAAATAAGGGCGATCGCCTACGACGGTCGGCGTCACGCGGGGGTGGGTCCAGCCGGCCACGCTCATCACCCGCGGATCGTCCTTGTAATGGTGCAAGGCTGCGACCAGGTATTGATACGTGCCGGGCACGCAGATCAGGTCGTCCTCGAAGACGATGACCATCTCATGTTTTTGAAGGACCTCGGTAACGCCGGCGCGAATGGAGCGCCCCAATCCCCAGTTTTCCTTTCGCTCGCACGGGATGACCTGGCACCAGTCTATGCCGCGCAGGATCTCCCGCACCTGGGCGACCAGCGGCGCCTTGTCCGGCGTGCGTGGCCCGTCGCTGAAGGCGTAGATCAGCGGCACCTGGTTCTCGCGCAGGCAGGTCAGCGTCCGGCGCAGGTGGTCGGGACGGGCGTAGGCGAAAAGGACGACGGGAATGAGTGAATTCATACTTGCAATCCGCTCATCCAACTCATCACCGCTCCGTCAGCATCCGCTCCAGGGTGGCCCGCACCTGAGCCCGGTCCTTCGTGGCGAAGTACCAGTCAATGGTGCGGTGCAGGCCGTCCATGAACTTGACCTGGGGCTCCCAACCAAGCAGCCGGCGGGCCAGGGAGTTGTCCGCCACCCGGTTCAGCGGGCCGGTGGGCATCTCAGGGTGCAGTTCGATGCGGGCGTTGTGGCCGGTGTAGCGCAGCACCTCGCGCACGGCGTCAATCACCCTGGTGCGCTCCATAGTGCCCAGGTTGACTGCCGTGCCGTCGTCTATCTTCTCCGCCGCCAGGATGGTGCCCTCCACGATGTCGCCCACGTAGGTCCAGTTGCGAATCTGCTCGCCGGTGCCCCACACGACAAAGGGGTCCTGGCCGATGAAGGCGCGGGCGATCATGGCGATGACGGCGTGGTTCTCCACACCTCGCTCGCCGTACACCGTGAAGTAGCGACACGAGGCCGTCTTCATGCCCCACTCCCGCGCGTAGGCCCGCAGGGTCATCTCGCCCATCAGCTTGGCCCAGCCGTACATGTTGTCGGCGTCGTAGGGTGGGCCAACCATGTCCTCGGTTAGGTAGATCTCCTCGTTGGGGTTCATCTGCTTGTAGTTAGGGTACACGCAGCCGGATGAGGCGTAGACGACCTTCTCCACGCCGGCCTGGCGGCAGGCCAGAAAGAGCAGGCCATCCAGCGCCAGGTTGGTGGCACAGGCCGCCTGGTGTAGGTCCACATAGCCGCGGCCGCCGTGGTCGGCGGCCAGGTGGAAGACCACGCTCATCCCCTCCACAGCCTGTTGGGCCACGCCCGGCTGGAGCAGGTCGGCGTGGATGAACTCCACCCGCCCCTCGTCAATGTGGCGTTGGATGTTCTCGATCTTGCCGCTGCTGAGATTGTCCACCACGCGCACCGCCGCGCCGCGTTCCAGCAGCGCGTCCACCAGATGGGAGCCGATGAAGGATGCACCACCTGTGACTAAGACCTTACGAGCATTCCAGTTCATTTGAGCCTCCAGAGTGCGGGTTAATGGGCTATCGAGCAAGGCTTACCGCAGAGAGCGCAGAGAACGCGGAGAATCAGGAAAATCATTCACTATCCGGCGAATACCATCCTTTAGAACCCAGCTCAAAAGCCAGACAGGCTTCATAGGCGGACTCTAGAAGGCCAGGCCCTAGAGCCCGGTGCACCTCGATAGCCGCGCCAATGATGCTCTCCGTGATCCGGTCCAGATTTTCGTGCTCTCTCATCTTTAGGACTCTCTGCGCTCTTCGCGTTCTCAGCGGTAAATCAGGAGATGCGGCCATCGAGACAGGGGCCGGTCCCGAGGGCCACGTAGTCAGCCGCGTGTTCATACTGCCGACGATCCAGGATGCGCCAGCAATCCACCAGCACCGGCCGGCCGTTGGCGTAATTCAGGTGAACAGGAGAGAGGGTTTTGAATTCATCCCATGGCGTGGCCAGCACCACCACGTCTGCCTGACGGGTGCACTCCTCCACCGACGGAGCGAAAGTCACCCCCTCGCCCAGGACGGCACGTGCGTTGTCCATGGCGGCCGGGTCGTAAAGGATGACCGGAATACCCCTGGCCAGCAGGTGGCGGGCCAGTTCCACGCCCTGCGATTCCTCGATAACGTCGGTTTGGGGCTTGTAGGACAACCCCAGGATGCCCACCCGGCCACCATCGGGCAGCCTGGAGGTCACGATTTCGATCAGTCGGTGGACCTGGGCGCGGTTGAGTTGGTCGGTGGCCTCGGCCAGCATCGCCTGGGTGCCGAGCCGGCGGGCCAGATGGGCGAAGGCCAAATTGTCGCGGGGGAAGCAGGGACCGCCGTAGCCGAGAGCGCCTTTTAGGTACTTGCGGCCGATGCGGCTGTCGAGCCCCAGAGCCGACGTGACCACGTCTACATCCGCACCTGGCAGGCGCTCGCAGACCTGAGCTAGCATGTTGGCGTAGGAAATCTTGGTGGTTACGAAAGTATTGACGGCCAGCTTGGTCAATTCGGCGTTGATAAAGTTCATGCGGGCGATGGGCGGATCGTTGTCGCAGAGATCGCGGTACAGGCTGGCCAGCATGTCTCCTGAACGTGGATCTGACTCGCCGATGAGGATAAAATCCGGGTTAAGCATGTCGCGGATGACGCTGCCCAGAGCGATAAACTCCGGATTATAGCACAGGCCGAAGTCCTGGCCACAGCGCTTGCCGGAGTAGGCCTCCAGCGCCGGCATGACTTCGCCCCCGGTGGCACCCGGCATGACGGTACTGGTGAGCACGACCAGGTGGAAACTGTCCTTGTGATGCAGGGCTCTGCCGATAGATTCGGCCGCAGCCAGGACGTAGCGCAAGGAAAAACCGCCCTGCTCATCGCTGGGTGTAGGCACGATGATAAAGGTGGCATCGGTTTGGGCGATAGCCAGGTCGTAATCGTCTGTGGCCGAAAGGCGCTCACATGATGTCTTGATCAGTTCATCCAACCCCGGCTCAAAGACCGGCGCCTGGCCCTGGTTGATCAGCCGCACCGGGCGGGGATCCAGGTCCACACCGATGACCGTATGACCTTTGTGGGCGAGCACCGCTGCCAGTGGTGCTCCCAGTTTGCCCAGGCCGATGACGGAAATATCCATTATGCAACCTCCTCAGACTTGTCGGTGACGCCAGCTTCGGTAGCGGGCCATCAACCGGCTACCCACAACGGATTCCACAAGGATAGAGAGAATTCCCCGGTTGGCAAGCAACGACGGGCGATAACAGCAGGCCTTCACCAGGTAGCGGGCAGCCTGGCGTGGCCGACCTTCTCGGTGAGCCCCGAAGCCCAACCCGACCAGCCGCTCGCTCTGCCAGAGCCAGTGTTCCCTGGCCAATGCCGGCACCAGCCAGCGCGGCGTGAGCAGCCAGGTAGCATCGGTCAGAGTGAAGATGGGACCATGGTCGCCAGCCAGGGCCCGGTTGCGCTGCGCTTCCGGCCCTTTCCAGGCCCCCTCAACACCGTCAGGAATGTGAGCATAGTCATGGTTTTGGTGAACAGCCATAACGACCCGGGTGGCGTCCACCACGGCTGCGCCCCGACTGCGCGCCCTGTAGATCAGCCAGTTGTCCCAGGTCGTACGGCCGATGGCGAAGGGCGGGATGTCTCCCCATAGACCAGAGGTAAAGACGAAGTAGTCTATCCCGGTGGGTGGGTGCAGATCGCCGTGACGATGAACGTGTTCCCGTAATCGCCTCTCCCAGTCGGGCAGCCGAAAATCCCAGGGTTCGGCCATGTCCACATCCCAGCGCCGGCCGACCATGAGGAAGCGGCGAAAGGGGATGCGCCGCACGGCGGC
>JBBITV010000414.1:0-3889 GCA_037440585.1 Chloroflexota bacterium | reverse complement strand
GGCGTGGTTGGGCGGGCACAAGGCCCTATGCTACCGACACTTTTGGGATATACCCCAGCAAAGACCGCAAAGGACGCAAAGGTTTTACAAGTGCTAAGCACCCACGGCCTTTCTGAACTTTGACAGTTACACCCGTACCAACACTGTGTACAGTAAGGAGAAGCCTATCCCCAACCCGCTAGACCAGGCCAACAACCAACCCGTTGTACGCGTTGGCGGGCCGACACAGGTGGTGGTCAGCGTTGGGATCAGGTACCAGGGGAAATTCCAGCCGTAGACAATCATCACGTACACCAGGCTGGTCACGCCCCAGGCCTCTAGCACTTGCGACCAGCTAGCCTGGGGTGTGGCCAACGCTTTCACCCGGAGCAACACCAGTGCCACAAAACCGAGGTGCAGCCCCCACACCACATAAACCTCGGCTGCGGCCTGCACCTGGCTGGCAGCGCCGCTGGCCCACAGGCGGGTTACGGCGTCACGCAAAAAGACCCGCACCGGCGTTTTGAAGGGTGCCCCGACGGTGGTTAGCCGCGCCAACCCTTCTGGACCGGCCCAGAACGGGAGATACAATACGCCCACCAGCAAGACAGCGACCGCTCCCATCCGCGCAGCCAGGGTCGCGGCGCGCCGGCAAGTCCCCTCTTTCGCCAGACAACGAATCACGAAGAAGAGGAGCAGCACGGCCGTCAGGTATTTCACCATGACTGATAGGAGCAACACGGCCAGGCCCACCAGGGTCCGGCCGTGCATGGCCAGCAGCAAGCCGAGCAGTGCGAAGGTCATCATGGCGGCATCGTTGTGGCCACTGCCAGCCGTCTCGACGAGGATCAGCGGATTCCAGGCATAGAGCAGCAAGGGAACCAGGCCATCGCCCCCGGTGAGGCGACGAGCCAGCAAGAAAACCAGGACACCGTTAGCCAGATTGAACAGCGTAGCCACGCCCTTGAACCACAACACTGTCAACAGCACACTCTGGCCACCCAAAGCGGCGGCACCGGCCGAGATTAGCGTCCACACAGGGCCATAGTGAGTCGTCACGTTACGCCAGAAGACGAACGGCCAGAGGGGATCACCACTGATGGCGTCTCCGGGCACCACGTAGGGGTTGAGGCTATAGAATGTGACCATGCGGCCAAACAGGGCATAGTGGTATATGTCGGCGGAGAGCACCGGTGGCATAGCCAGCATAAGCGTAGCGTTGTATAACAGAGCGAAGGCGGCAACCACGAGCACCATCTGCCTGCGTATGGTGGCACAGCGGCAGCCGCGCCCGATGGCTACAGCTCCGAGGTACACTCCCCACATAACCAGGATGTTGAAAATTGCCAGGACCGCAAAAACATTCCACTCCAGTACCAGGACCGGATACGCCCAAAGCGTGCGAAAGAGGGGGAGCGACTCCAGGCTCAATCCGAAGGGTACGTTGTAACCTGCTGGAAAATTGACGTAGAGGAGGATGAGCCCCGCCAGCAGCGCATGCATGGCCAGACCGGCGCCGAGGAGCAGCACCATAGTGCCGCGTTGCTGCAACGAAATCAATTTCACGGTGGTCATCTGGGTACTACCACTTCACGGTGGCCAAAGCGCCTGGCGAACAACCGCTCCACTTCGCCGTTATACACCTCCTGCCAGTTGCTGTCCCCACCCAGCACCACGGCCAGCGGGCTATCCTTCTCCACCAACACCAGCCGCACCTCGTAATCGTCCAGGACCTGCCGCCAATTGGGCCGCAGCCGAGACACGTCCACATAATTCCGAACAAAGGCGTCGCCGTAGACGTCGGCGCGCCCATCGATGAAGACTTGCCGCTGGGGATAAAGCTGGTCGATCAGGTAACCGCCCCAGTGGTACTGATTGAACAGGTTTCCCTGAAGGTCGTGCTCACGCAGGTAGGTGACTGCCCCCACCGGGTAGGTTACGGCGCTCGGCTCCCGGCCGACTTGGGGACCCGCGAGTTTCGCCTGTGAAGCCACGGACAACAAGGCGACGGCCAGCAGCGGCCAGGTGACGGTCAATAGTTGGGGTCGCCGCCAGGCTGCCAGCCTACGGCGGAAAACGGGAATCTCGGCTTGCAGGCGCGCGCCCAGCAGGGGCATCACGATGACGGCGTACAGGGGGATGTGGCGCACGGATTGCAGGCCCATGAACGCGAAGGCCAGCGCCCAAAACGCCTCTGTCGGCCCTAGCGGCCGTCTACCCAGGCCCAGGACGAGGCCTGGCAGCAAGCTGGCCGCGAAGATGAGCAGGTAGGACACGTGGAAGTCGGGCGACTGCCACTCGTTCAGGTATTGCATCGAGGCGTTCCCCGTGCCGGCGTAGCTGAATGGATAAACCAGGGCCTCGAACCCGTGGGGGTTGAGCAGCGTCGCCGCCGTCGAGAGGACCGCCACCGCTAGAAGGGGCCGCAGTGGCGCCGCCGGCCGCCCCAACCCGCGCGCCAGAGCCTCGCCCACGATCGTCAGCCCGAGCAGCGCCAGCCCGATCACGTAGCCGCCGTGCAGATTCACCCACAGCGCCAGCAACGGCAGCAGCAGCCAGAGCGCACGCACCTCGCCTTGCTTATAGCGCGTGAGGAGCAACGCGCAGACGGCCAGGAACAGCGTCGTCCAGGCCTGTGGCCGCACGTTCGCCGCTGCCGCCGCCATCACGAAGCCCCAGAACATCAGCGCGGTCGCGCCGATCTCCCCCATGCCCCGCCGGCGGCACGAGGCATAGACCGTTGCCCAGGTCAACGCCGTAACCAAACCGAACCACACCACGTTGGCGACGTACCCGAACTGCCGGTACAATACGTAAAGCAGCAGCTCGGTCAACCATTCGTGAGTCACCCAGGGCCGCCCGGCTGCTGTGTACGAGTAGGTGTCCACCCGGGGCAACGAGCCGGTCTCGTAGATATACTGCCCGGTTCGCACGTGCCACCAGTAGTCAGGGTCGGTGGAGACGAAGAAGCGGCTCAAGAAGATAAAGAGGAGCATCGGCGCCAGCAGCAGCAGTGTCGCCCGCAACTCTGGCCTGACCCGCAGCCCAGGCCAGGTCTGCGCCGCCGCCGCTGCCGCCAGCGCTTGTCCGGCTGTGTCTCGCAAGTTCTCCTGTCTCTCGTTTACTGTTTGTCATGCTGAGCCATGCCCTGAGCGAAGCCGAAGGGGAAGCGAAGCATCTCCGCGCTTACTAATGAAAGCCTCGGCACGAGAAAGCAGAGACCCTTCGCTTCGCTCAGAGCCTGCCCTGAACGGAGTGAAGGGGTGACAAAGCATGCCCTGAACGAAGTGAATGGGTGAATTATGCGCTATTGCCTATTATAGGTCTATGGCGTAGGGGAGACGTGAAATTTGCGTGAAACTTGGATGAGGATTGCGTGAAGAGGCCTTTGGTCGCCCGTCAAGGCGCAGAGGAGAACCGATCCAGGACCTGCTTCAGGTCGATTTCAGTGAAGGTACCCCGCACGCGGATTCGTGCCAGTTCGAACAGGTGATCGGCCGAGTGCCTGGCGCTATCTCTGGTGGTGACCGCCGCCCAGAACCCTTCGGCCCGCAAGGCGTCGATGACGGCCCTATCGTACTTGCCGGCGGGATAGGCGAAGAAGCGCGGGCGCTCGCCGATCTGGGCCTGGATAGCATCGCGGCTCCCGCCGATCTGGGCGTGCAGGAAGGCTGACCTTCGATTGCGCAAATCTGGATGGCTACGGCTGTGGGCCTCGATCTCCATCCCGTGGGCGTGCATTTCCCGCAGATGGTCCCAGGTCATATATCCGGGCCGCAATGCATCGACATAGTCGCTGACTACAAAGAAAGTGGCTGTGAAGCCGTAACGAAGGAGCAGGGGATAGGCGTTCTCAAAGTTATCGAGATACCCGTCGTCAAAGGTCAGGACAATGGGCCTGGGTGGTAAT
>JBBITV010000413.1:0-3914 GCA_037440585.1 Chloroflexota bacterium | reverse complement strand
AGCTTAACCCCTACGCCCACGTCCAGTCTAACGTCTACACCCACAGCCAGCCCAACCTCTACACCGCGGCCGGTACAGATCAACCCACACTTTGGGTTCCCACGCAGCCTGGGTGCTAATATTCTCTTTTCATCACCGGCTCTGGCGGATCTTCAAGGCAACGGACGGCAGTTGATCGTGGTCGGGGACGGCCTGGGCCGGGTCCACGCTCTCCGCGAAGACGGCACAGACCTGTCTGGGTTCCCCTTGAGTACTGGTGATGGATGGATCATCGGTCCGCTGGCCGTAGGAGACGTGGACGGCGATGGCCGCCTGGAGATCGCGGCTGGTACAGGCGGGATGGGACTTGGTCGTAATGGCCACGTCTACCTCTGGCGCAATGATGGGCGCCTTATGCCGGGCTGGCCCATCGAGGTGGTATGGAACCCCATCAACACTGTGAACGACCATACTGAAGTCTACTCCGTCGCTCTCGCCGATTTGGACAACGATAGCAACCTTGAAGTACTGGCGGGAACTAACAATGATTCATTTGACTTCCCGTGCCTGAATCTACCCAACCTGTATGCCTGGCACTATGACGGACGACTGGTCGCTGGAGCCTGGCCCGTTGGCTATCGTGATGCAGGGATTTATGGAGCCATCGCCGCCGGTGATCTGGTCGGCGGACCAGGCGCAGAGGTGGTCACAGGACGCGATCATCTCTACGTGCACGCCTATACTGCGACTGGCCAATACCTTCCCGACTGGCCAGTGCCCACGTTTCTCAACACGGACCGGACCACGTGGGGAGTCGACCCTTACATCGAATGGACACATAGTGCGCCCACGCTGGCCGACGTCGATGGCGATGGTGCGCGCGAAGTGATCATTATGGGGCGGGTGCGCCAACCACCACAGCACAACGATATCAACGGGGCTTTGCTGGTGCTGACAGCCGATGGCCAGAGACTGCCAGGCTGGGAAACACCAGCCCTGACTGGCCCGCCTTTGCTCACCAACGACAATCGCCAGCAGGCCGTAGCCGTTGCCGACCTGGACGATGACGGCTATTTAGAGCTCGTCACTACTGCCTTTGATGGCTTTGTGTATGCCTTTCGGCGTAGTGGTACCGAACTGTGGCGCTACAACTATGCTATGGGACAGGAGGTGTTTGCCTCGGAGCCGGTCATTGGGGATATTGACGGGGATAGAGACCTGGAGATCATCTTTGGGACCTATGATCCAACCCTCGGCGATGCCAGTGTTTCGCTGCAGGCGGTGCACCATAACGGCATGCCGGTAGCGGGATTTCCTCTCGCCGTCAGATCGCCGGGGATACGCGCAGCGCCAACCCTGGGTGATCTAGACGGGGATGGCCTGGTTGAGATCATCGCCGGTGGATTGGACGGACAGATATACGTCTGGGACATCTCCGCGCCCTTTGACCCGGTACGGACACCCTGGCCGACTGGCCGGCATGATAACCAGCGGAGCGCGACGCGGTAACTTGTTCGATCAATCCTGCGCCGTTAGAACTACGAATCGCTTGGCTTTCAGCTCGAATCGCGGCAGGCTCCCGCACGGTACGGCTACCACGTCACAGCGGAGGGCTAATTGCTTGCGGATCTCGGCGGAGACTGCCTGCACCACGGCCTCTGTCGCCGGGCCTTCGGCAACGTGCGGCTCCAGTTCCACGCTGACTTTGACTTCGTCCATGTGCCGCTGGCGGAAGACCTCGATCCGGAACTCTTCGACCTCTTTGAATCCTCGGACAATGTTCTCGATGGCGCTCGGGAACACGTTGACGCCCCGCACAGTGATCATATCATCGACGCGACCCAGGATACCGCCTTCCATTTGCATAAAGGTGCGACCACATGCACAGGGGTCGCGGCGGACCTTGACGCGGTCGCCGGTCCGGTAGCGGATCACGGGCGAGCCAATTCGGCCCAGGTTGGTGACAACGAGCTCGCCTTCGTCGGCAGGCTGGCCGGTGACAGGGTCAAGGATTTCAAAGATGAATTCGCCTTCGTTCAGGTGGACGCCGCCGGGCTGAAGGACACAGGTGAACCCGGTCGCGCCGACTTCGGTGGCACCTGTGTGGTCAAAGCATTTCGCGCCCCAGGCGCTTTCGATCCGCGCCCTGGTCGCGGGAATGCTGGCGCCAGGCTCGCCGGCGTGGATCGTGCACCGGACGCTCGAATGGGCGATGTCCACGCCGTCACACTCCCGGGCGACCTCGGCCAGCCGCAAGGCGTAGGTTGGGGTACAGAGGAGCACCGTAGCGTCGTTTTCGAGCATAGTGTAGAGCCGCTGCTCCGAGGTCTGAGCGCCGCCGCTGATCGCCATGGCGCCAATTTTTCGCGCGCCCTCAAAAGCTGCCCAGAAGCCGATGAACGGCCCGAAGGAGAAGGCGAAGAAGATGCGGTCTCCAGAGCCGACACCCGCCGCGCGGTAGACGGCGGCCCAACAGCGTGCCCACCAGTCCCAGCTTTCTTCCGTATCGAGCCAGCGCAGAGGCTTGCCCGTCGTGCCGGAAGTCTGGTGCAGACGAATGTACTTCTCTTGGGGGAAGGTGAGGTTCGTGCCGAAGGGTGGGTGGGCCGCCTGGTCGGCGACGAGTTCGTGCTTGGTGGTGAAGGGAAGCGCCGCCAGATCGTCCAGGGTGCGCACGTCGTGGACGGGATCGACGCCGGCCGTAGCCCACTTTTGTTGATAGAAAGGATTGCTGGCCGCGACCTGGTCCAGTAGGCCACGTAGCCTGGCTTGCTGGATGCGGCGCAGTTGCTGGCGGTCGGCGCACTCGACCAACTGGTCAAAGTAAGTGATAGATTCGACAATCATGCTTTCACCCATCTCTTTGTTTGGACACATAGGCTGTAGCTCTCACCATATGGTGTATCCAACAAGATGATACATCCATTTGGACGTTTGAGCAAGCGGACGTGTCAATCGCCACGGCCTCAACTCTTGACGCGCCAGAAAGAACGTGCTAAACTTCGGAGGAGAGGTAGAATTGCGCGCGACGGTCAAAGAGAATTGACCGCACAAACGGTGGAGGTACTCCATGAGCAACTTGACCGTATCGGCACAGCAAATCTGTGAGCAGATTCAAGAATTGCCTGAGGAGAGCCTGGATGAACTGCCAGGTTCATCGAGTTCTTGCGATTCAAAGAGCAAGCCAACGAGAGAGAGGAGCGGGTGGTTGTCACAGGACAGCTTGCTAAGTTAAGAGGGCTTCTGAAGGGCTACGATTTCTCGCCCGAGTTTATTGCTGAAGCGCGACGAGAAATGTGGAAGAAGTTTTATCAGGATGACGAGCCGTGAAACGCTATGTCACTAATACCCGAGGTACCTCACACCTCTTGAGGCATATTTGACCTCCGCCCATCCTACGCCGCACAAGACTCCATGTCATTTGCCAGATAAGTCCACTTCCTCTCGATGGCTGAAACCTTTCGTATTGTCGATAAAGAAAAGGCGTGTGGGCCGAATCCGGTAGAAGCGCGTCTTGGCCAGCGCCCGCGCCAGTTGTGGGGCACCGGCCAGGTCGGCCACGAACGGATATTTCTCGATGTAAAGGCGTAACGCCTGTAACCCTTTGGCCGGAGCGCCTATCTTCTCGCACGTACCCTCGAGCTGGATGCCCTGGATCAGCCGCCAGTTCTTGTAATCTTCATTGATCGTGGCCGACACCTGTGGGTTGGCAGCAACGTTGCGGCTATGGCGCGTGTTGGGTTCGGAGAGGAAGTAGAGGTCGAAGCCGTCGTTGACGTAGAAGACGGCAGCGGCCCAGGGACCGTCCGGACCAACGGTGGCCAGGCTCAGGGTGTTGTGGTCACGCAGGTAGGCCAGCACGGCTTGCTTCAACTCGGCCTGTGGCGTTTCAATTGCCATGCGCCCCCTGCCATCTTTCAAACAACTCTTTCTCC
>JBBITV010000412.1:2750-3915 GCA_037440585.1 Chloroflexota bacterium | reverse complement strand
CCAGGATACGAGAGGGGGTGAATCGTCTTATCCAGGGTTGTATTCGAGACCCATTCCAGGTTCAGTGACTGGCTGACTGCTGCCGAGATCTCGTTTAGGGCGGTCAGGTCTTTCAACATCCGCCGGTTTTCAAGGGCCAGGCGCCGCCGTTCAACGGCTTTCTCCACGATTGCAAGCACGTGCTCGATGTCCAGTGGTTTCCGCACGTAGGCGAAGGCCTTACTATTAACTGCCTGAATGGCCGATTCCAATGAGACATAACCCGTAATCATGACTACTTCGAGGTCCGGCGAGGCCTCTTTGAGCTCGCGCAGTACCTCCATGCCGTCAAGATCCGGCAGGCGCACATCGACAAGGGCGACGTCAAAACTGCTCTCAGTTACTTTCTGGATTGCTTCGTGACCCGTGCGGGCCACGTCCGCTGCATATCCTTTTCTCTCAAACACAAGGGCTAGACTTCGGCAAGTGCCTTCGTCGTCATCGACGATCAAGATGTTGTACATAATCGTGTTATCTCTCAACTTACTGATTCCTGGATTACTGGTAGACGGACCACGAAAGTAGCAGCGGCGCCAGGCTGTTTACCCAACATGATCTCTCCGCCATTGACTTCCACCAGGCTCTTCGATACGGCCAGGCCAAGACCAATGCCCTTGGGTTTGGTCGTGAAGAAGGGCTCAAAGATCTTCGATCCGTTTTCCTCCGGTATGCCGATTCCGGTGTCACAAACTGCAGCCTCAACAAAGCCCCCGCTTTGGTAAGTCAGAATCCGGAGATTGCCACCTTCAGGCATGGCCTGAAGCGCATTGGCAATGAGGTTATGGAATACCTGTTGGAGTTGCTCCCCGTCGACCAGGATGGCTGGCAGTGGGTTGGCCAGCTCGGTCACCAGAGTGACATTATGCGGAATCGCTGTGCGCTTCAACACTGCCTGGATTTCGATATTGATAGAGGTTTTCTCACGATGGGGTGGCTTGGCCTGGGCAAAATCCAACAGATCGGAGATGATCTTATTGGCGCGGGCTACTTCCCGGTCGATGATGTAGAGCGCCTCGCGGACACTTTCGTCAGGCGTGTGTAGCGCCATGGTCAGGAAGTAGGCGGCCGTGCTGATCACACCCAACGGGTTGCGCAACTCGTGGCCGATACCGCTGGCCAGCCGCCC
>JBBITV010000412.1:0-2721 GCA_037440585.1 Chloroflexota bacterium | reverse complement strand
GGACCAGTTCTGCTTGAGCGAGCTGGAGCTGTTCGTAGGCACGGCGCAGCGCTGCTTCAGACGTGGTCACTTCCTGAAACAGGCTGGCCTTCCGGATGCCGACCGCGAGTTGATTGGCGACGGTTTTGAGGAGGGCGATGTCGTCGGTCGAAAACTGGCGGAAGGTACGCGTCAGCATCATCAACGCACCTACGACCTGACCTTCCGCCAGCAACGGCAAACAGACGAGGGATTTAAGTTCTGCGCGTTTGATCTCTTTCTGCGCATGGTGCGCGAGGGGATGCTCGGCCAGGCGCTCGATAATGACCGGCGCCTGGCTCTGGGCACACTGATGGACGATCCCAACGCCATCGAAATCTAGTTTGTGGTTGCCTACCTTGGTGAGAATTGCCTCATCGAGCCCGCGCCAGGTGGCAATCGTGAAGGTCTTTGGGGGCTGATCGTACGGGGGTTGGTTATACAGGTAGATTGCACCCATTTCGAGGTGCATGATATCCAATACAACGTCCAGCGCGCGATCCAGTAGCTCAACCAGATTCCCGGTGTTGACGATCACGTCGGAGATCCGGTAAAGCGCATCGCGTTCGGTGCGCTGGACTTCCGCGCACCCCTGGTCAAAATCAAGAGCGAGGATGTCGGTGTCGATGTAGGGTGAATCCATGACCTGTATCGCTTTTTAGTTCCTGCAATGTATAACGAAAAACACGTGTGAATCGTGCGCGATACAGGTTAAGAAATCGAACTTCTGTCTCAAAACAGCACTGCAGCCAGCTTGCTCCGATACATCGGGGTCAAGGTATTGTCTTCTCCCAGCACGTCAAAGATCTCCAGCATGGCTTTACGTGCCGCGTCGTCCCGATATTTGCGGTCGCGGCGCACAATGGTCAACAGGTGTTCCAATGCATCGGCGTACCGGCCGTGGCTGGCAAAGTGCATCGCCAGACAGTAGCGGGCGTCCAGGTCGGCCGGGTTGTCGGTCAGGCGCTGCTGCGCCACCGCCTCGTCCGGGCACGCGCCCGCCTCGCGCTGGAAACCAGCCAGGGCCAGCAGGCGCCGGGCCTCGGCTCCCTCGACCGGGAAGCGCAAGGCCTGATCCAGGTACGAAAGGGCTTCAGTCTCACGGTCCTGAGCAAGTAGCACCCGACCCAGGCCCAGGAGGCTTGCGGCGTGGTCTGGTTCGCCAGAGAGTGCCTGGCGGTACAAATCCTCGGCCTCCTGGACCCAGCCTTCGTTTTCCAGGAGCCGCGCCCTGGCCGCCAGAGCGTCGGCCGGGGTAGGCAGGATCTTGCGGAGGAACTCCCGCACTACGGGTTCCGGCTGGGCGCCGACGAACTCTGCTACGACACGTCCATCCCGAAAGGCCTTGACCGCCGGAATACCCTGTACCCCAAACTCCGCTGCCAGGCGCGGGTTCCGGTCGACGTCTACTTTGACTAACTGAAACGCGCCGTTGAACTCAGCCGCGAGACGCTCCAGCAACGGGCCGAGCAGCCGGCACGGTCCACACCAGTCCGCCCAGAAATCCACCACAACGGGCACCTCAACCGACCGGTCGAGCACTTCCGCCTTGAAACTGCGCTCAGATACGTCGCGCACGTGTTGTTTTTCCAGTTGCACAGCCATATCTCCAGCTATATCTCCTTGAAAGATAAATGGTGAAGGACGAACAACCAACCACGTTCGTCGTCCGTCGTTTGTCCTTCGTCACCGAATTATAGCACAGATAGCGTTTTGGCGCAGCCTCTCCTTGTCGTTTTGCCATTGTCATTCCTCACAAGTGGTGCTAATCCGCAAACACCGGCACGAAGTCAAACTTGTTCACGTCCACCAGCCCCCTGTCCGTCAGCTTCAGCTCGGGAATCACCGGCAGCGCCAGGAAGCTCAATGCCATGAACGGGCTATGCATGTCGCAGCCGAGCTCGCGCGCGGCGCTGTGCAAGGCTTGCATGTCGTCGCGCACACGCTCGATGGGCTGGTCAGACATCAGGCCGGCGATGGGCAGGGGCAGGCGCGCCAGCACCCCGCCCTCGGCCACGGCGACCAGGCCGCCTTGCATCGCGCCAATGGCCCGCGCGGCGACCATCATGTCCTCGTCGCTGGCGCCCACGACGATGAGATTGTGCGAGTCGTGGGCAACGCTAGAGGCGAGAGCCCCGCTCGCCAGCTTGAAGCCGCGCACGAAGCCCAGGCCGACATTACCCGTGCCATGATGCCGCTCGATGACGGCCAGCTTCAGAATATCGCGCGCCGGGTCGGCGACGGCGCGGCTGCTTTCGAGGCGGGCCTCCTCGACAACCTGGCGCGTGATGATCTGGTCCGGCACCGCTTGAATCACGCGAATCTGGCGGCGATGGTTGGCGGGCAAGGTAAAGCTGACTTTGGCCCAGTTGACGTTGACTGAGCCTCGGATCGGCACCCGGCGCGGCTCCTGCGGCAACGGCACCAGCCGCCCGTCCTCTGCAACCAGCATGCCGCCACGGAAAACCTTCTCGACACGGAAGTTCTCGAAATTGTCGAAAACGGCCAGGTCGGCGCGGCGGCCGGGGGCGATGGCACCCCGGTCGGGCAGGCCGAAATACTCGGCGGTGTTGAGGGTCGCCATCTGGATCGCGGTCACCGGGTCGATGCCAGCCTGCAGTGCGGTCCGGATCATGAAATCGATGTGGCCCTCGTCCAGCAGATCGGCCGGATAGCGATCGTCGGTGACGAAGCAGCAGCGGC
>JBBITV010000411.1:917-3931 GCA_037440585.1 Chloroflexota bacterium | reverse complement strand
AAGCCGCGCGCACTCAACAGCTTGGCACCCACGAGGGCGCTCTCCACGTCCGTCAAGACCTTGAATCCGTTCCCCACCCGCACGCCAAAGCCAAAACTCGACAGCCCATAAGAGACGACGCCGTCGCTTACCTGGTGATCTACGAAAGGCTCGATCATCCTTTGAGTCTTAACGCGTTCGATGATTTCACGATCACTTAGAACCATAATCCCAGTCTCCTTGCGCTTGTTGGCTTGCTGCGGTATAATGTCAAATCAAAAATATCGAATATCAAATGTAGAATGCCATTTCCCATTTGTCATTTGATATTTGACATTTGATGTTTGTAAAGCTCTTCGGTAACGTAGGTATAGTGGCTCGGCTGGCTGAGGGCGTCATCGTCCAGCAGCATGCGCAGGATGCGGGCCGGCGAGCCGTGATATTCGGCGACGCGCTGGCCATTGGGCGCATACAGGATAGCCAGCAGCTTGCCGTCGCGCTCGGTGATGGCCAGGTTGCCGCGAGGGTCATACTGGCACTTAGGACGTCCGGCCGCGGCGACGGCCGCCTGGGCACTTTCCAGGTCCCACGTATAGATGTGAGCGTGGGTTGAAATGGTGGTCAGCTTGCCGACCTGCCAGCCCAACCGTGCGGCGATCAGGTGCTGCATCCGGCGCAAAGCGTAGAGGTTCAGGAAATAGGCCCGGAACAGATCGTGGCTGCGGTAAAATCCGGTCAGGTACAGGCTCTGCTCCCCTGCTGCGCCGACCCCGTTCAGAATTACTTGCGTGAGGCACGGCGGCTCGGCTGAATTCACGTCGATGCGGTTGTCCCACAGGTCGATCAGGCAGCGGCTTGAGAGCGGATCGGCCTGGAGTTTGGCGACGGCGGCATCGACCAGGTTGAGATTCTCTGTGCCCCAGGCCAGCATCCGGTTGCCGTAGGTGTAGGTGACGTCGGGCTCTTTATCGGGAAGGAGGAACTTGGCAGCGTATTCATCAGCTCGGTCCCGTGTTATAAAAGAGGGCAACTGGTCATCATCACCGTCGACGACTGAGACGATGTTCAGCAGGTATTTGCGATTCCCCGCCTGCAAGCCGAAACGCAGGACATGGCGCAAGACGTCGATCCAGGCATCGTAGACCGATGACCATAAGACCCGCATACCGCTGATCTCGGAAGGGTAGGTGGCCGTGGTCGTGTTCGGGAAGGGATACGTGGCTGGCTGGCGTCCATCGCCGGGTGTGGCTGTAGCAAGCTCATTCTCGGCAGCCAGGAGGGCCGGCAGTTCCGGCATCTCGCATTGGGTGAGGCGGACATGGGTCCGCAGCCAATCAACTGCGTCAGCCGGGATCATAGGATCGGTAATACGCCACTCAAGCAAGGCACGGCGGACCCCAGTATCCTCGAGGATGCCATCGCTCCCGCAGATGACCAGGGAGCGGATGTCCGGGTGCGCCAGAATGTTGCGGGCGATGTAGTTGACCCCGTCTTCAGAATAAAGATTACCCATCACGTGGTACAGGGTCGGGTCCACGTGGCGGTAACGGCGCTGGTACGTCCACAAGGTGACCAATCCGACCCGGCTCGCGAGGTTACCAAATTGAAGCTGCTCCTGGAACAGCCATTCGCTCATCGAGTTAGCTCCCAATCGCTGTGCAGTTTCGGGGCGGCGGGGACTTAAGGATACCACTCATCAGAGGGCTTGTCAAAACCCCTCCGGCAAAGGATGTAGAGAGGGACTCGCCATGGAAATCGATTTGACCAAACCTCATTCTGGCCGTATGCTGGATTACTGGCTCGGCGGCCACCACCACTTTGAGGTCGACCGCCAGATGTGCCTTAAAGTGGCGGAGGGGATGCCGGGAGTGGCGGAGAGGGCCCGGCGGGTACGGCGCTTTCTGAGCCGCGTGGTCACGTACATGATCGTCAACCTGGGTTTGGACACCTTCCTCGACTTTGGCGCGGGACTTCCCACGTGTGAAAACACCCACATAGTCGCCCAACGGATCAATCCCAATGTTCGCGTGGTCTACAGTGACATCGACCCGCTCGTCGTGAGCTACGCCCAGGACATCTTGCGCAATGTCTCGGGCGTGTGCTACCTGCAGTGCGATGCGACCTACCCGGATGGTGTGTTGCAATCACCGGTGACCCTGGGACTGATCGATGACCAGCGGCGGGTGGGGATCATCTACATGAACCTCGCGCACTTTATCAAAGACGGCGATCTCAACCGTAGCATGTGCACCCTCTGGGAATGGTGTGCTCCAGGTAGCTATCTCTTCTTGTCGACTATAACTGGCGAAGTATGGCAGCACGACGAACAACGTAAGAAGGTGATGTCGCTCGGGGAAAGCCGTGGTCTGATAACGTATCGTCTTACCCTACCTCTGGCACATCCAAGCCATAAGCTGAGGTGAGACTTGAGCTCCAGCCCGTCGAAACCCAGCAAAGTCCTGGTCGTAGACGACGATCACGTCCTCGTACGTATTGTATCGGCGCGCTTGAGAGACGAGGGCTACGAGGTCATAGCAGCCGAGAACGGCGTGATAGGTCTACACCGCGTTCACACCGATCAGCCTGATATCATTGTCCTGGATGTGATGATGCCCGAAATGGACGGCTGGGATATGTTGCGGCGGCTCCGCGAGCCTGGCAGCACAATCCCATAATGCTATCGGCGAAGGGAGACCTCGACCATCGCCTGCACGGCCTGACGCTCGGCGCCGACGACTACGTGCCTAAGCCCTTCGATATGGAAGAGTTGCTGCTCAGGATCCGGGCGGTGCTACGGCGTTCCCAGGTGCCGCCTCAGGAGCAGAAGGGCTGCTTCAACGACGAATACCTGCAATTCGATTTAGGCGAGGGCCAGGTCGCGCGCCAGGGCGAACCAGTCAGGCTCACGCCCATCGAACTGGACGTGCTGGCCTGTCTCTTTCGGAAAGCACCGCAAACGGTCCCAGTGCCGGAATTAATTGCCTGCGCCTGGAGAAACAGACCGCAGGGTACGCCCAGGGCTCTAAAGGTGCACA
>JBBITV010000411.1:0-866 GCA_037440585.1 Chloroflexota bacterium | reverse complement strand
CGTCGTGGCGTGGGCTACCGCTTTGGCGGGACTACCGGCCCAAACGCCAATTAGCTGTCAATAGGAGTTGTTGAAGCAGGGGGAGTTGTTGGCGGGGGCGTGAGAATGTATTGCGTATTGCGTGCTTCGTAACGCAACCCGCAATACGTTTCACGGTCTTCCCGGCACCTCATGACACCGCCGGCACCGCGCCTCATACACCTCGCTGGCGCCGACGAGGATCACGGGGTCGGTATAGGCGGCTGGCTGGCCGTCGATAAGGCGTTGGGTGCGGCTGGCGGGGGCACCACACACGACGCAAATGGCCGAAAGCTTGTCTACGACCTCGGCTTCGGCCATCAGTAGAGGCATGGGGCCGAACGGCTCACCCCTGAAGTCCATGTCGAGCCCGGCACAGATCACGCGCTTGCCCCGGTCGGCCAGGCTATTGCACACCTCGGCGATCTGCCAGTCGAAAAACTGTACCTCGTCGATGGCGACAACCGTTGTGCCAGCCTCGACCATTTTCAGGATGTCGACGGCGGAACGCACAGGTATGGCCTGCAGGTGCACCCCATCATGGGAGCTCACGTGCTCGACGCTGTAGCGGTCGTCAAGCTGTGGCTTGAAGACCTGCACCTGCTGGCGCGCGATCTGAGCGCGCTTAACGCGGCGGATCAGTTCTTCGGTCTTGCCGGAGAACATGGAGCCGCAGATCAATTCGATGTGACCACTTTCGCGCGGTTGCATATCAGTCCATAATGACCAATGACCACCCCCCCCTTCCCCCCGCGAGCGGGGGGAGTGAGGGGGGTGGTCATTGGGATTTAGCCAATCTGGTTATCCCTCGTCCGCTGCACCGGTCTCAGCAGGAGCCAGCTCAGCTT
>JBBITV010000410.1:0-3956 GCA_037440585.1 Chloroflexota bacterium | reverse complement strand
TTTTTATATACTGTTGACTTCCTTTCCCACACGGCGCGCGGTCCCCGCCCCTCCTCCCACATGGGGCGTCGGCGCCGCGGCCGCCCCCCCCCCCCAAACCCCCATTTCGTCGAAAATGTATCCGTTACGGCGCTTTCAAGCGCGCCTTAATCGCCCTGCGAATATCGCTGGGCTCTGCGTGTTGCCCGGTCTTTGCTTTGGAATGAATTAACTCCCCGTCGACGGTGACCTCAAAGCGCCCGCCGGACGATGGAATCAAGGTCAATGCCTTGATGTGATCGCTGAATTCGTCCAACAACGTCTCCGCCAACCTGGCGGCACGGGGGAGGTAGTGTCAAACGGCACAGTATTCGATCTCGATATGCATAGTTCCTCCTTCGGTCATAGACAAATATACTCTTTCTTGGCAAAAGGGGCAAGTGCAAGTGGCTCTGCAGAGGTCACTCCGGCGAGGTTGGCGCCGAAGGTGGGCGCCAGTTCCGCTACCTGGATGTACGAACGAATGATCCGCCGCCGATATGTGCCGCACGGTGTGCGTGTGGCGGGGAAAACTTCAGTCCGTGACTGGCGGAGAAGTCCGCTACTTTCGCACCTGGTCGACGTTGATCGACCACCTGGTCGCGATGCTGCCGGATGCTGAGGCCGGCCAACCGTCGACCGCCACGGGCGAATCAACCGGGCCAGGCAACGTCGGCACGGACGACCCGTAGACGGCATTGGGGATTCGTCAATTTTTATTGAAGCACACCGGTTTGCACCAAGGCCCGTAGGGTAATCCCCACACCCGCTATGGCAATCACCACCGCACTTGCTACTGGCAATGCCCGGAACAGGCGCCCACGCACGGGGATGCGCTCGAATAGCCGTCCGGCATGAACCAGCAGCACGCCGATAGCTGTCAGCACACTGGCCAGGCCCAGGCTGAAGGCGACGATGAGTAGCAGCCCCAGTCCTACTCTCGGTATCGTGGGCTGCCCGCACTACGACCTCCTGCCAACCGAGCCGGCCTGTGTAGTTTTCGTCGCGATACTCAGCCTGCCAGGCACCCCGCTGCGGCGGCAGGAGCGCCACGAAGCGAGCACTCAGGCGCAGTGTCTGCAGGCCACCCTGCCCGGGTAGGAACTCCAGCGATTGCTCTTGGGACTCCAGCCTTAGCCGCACGCCGTCCACAACCAGGTACAGGTTACTTTGCAGGAACGCGACCTGGCCAGCCAGGTACTGATCGTGCTCGACAGAATTGATGGACCTGTCGTGGTCAGCGTCGATACGAGCACGCTCCTGAAAGGCTGGAATTTCAGCCATATCGACGACATAGATCAGGTGTACCTGCTCGGCGCCTAACTCAAGGCGACTATAGCGATTGATAGTGAAGTTGCCCAGTGGGTGAGCCGAGACGGTCGTGGGCGGGATAAGCAGGACTATGACCATTACCAGAACAGGTAGCGCCGGCAGCAACCAGCGGCGCGGGCGCGTCAGATTTCCCGTGGACATTCTACCCTCCAGCATATGTTAGAGCTTGTCTGAAAAGCCCATTCCTAGTGTTCGTAGTGTGCATGGATTCGCTTCGCTCACCACAAGCTTCAGTGCGCTATTTAGGCGCTGGATAGACGCCCACTACGAACCTTTTCAGACAAGCTCTGAGATTGCGACTGGCCTTCAGATGATGCTGCCCGCAACTCTTCCAATGTGTGGCGCGCCTGGTTTGCATAGAGTACGGAGAAATACGGGTTGATCGTCAGCGCGCGCTCAAGGTAGTCGCGGGCTTGGGTATGTTCGCCCAGGCGATAGGCGATCATCCCGGCATGGAACAGTTTCAGCGCATCGTTTGTCCCCAGGCGGAGCGCCTGCTGGGAGAAAGACTGCGCCTCGTGGTAGTCACCGGCCTTATAGAGCGCCCAGGCCAGCACGTCGGCGGCGTGGATACTCGGCCGGCGTGCGAACGCCTGGCGTGCCCGTGCAACTGTCAAGGCCGTATCGTGGTCGTGATCGGCGTCGAACAGTGCTATTTCCAGGTCCAGGTCTACTCCGTTGGCCTCGTACAGTTGCTGGATAGCGCGCACCAGGTCATATTGCTGCTGGGCAGCGTCGGCCTGACCGGCGGCCAGATAGATATCGCCCAGTGCAATGATGAACTCGGGCAGCGGCATGGCCTGGCTGGCCTGGGTCAGGTGGGCAATCGCTTCGTCAGTCCGGCTCTGGGCGGCGCGCACGCGTCCCAGCCCTGCCAGGGCGTAGACATAGCCAGGCAAGCCCTCAAGCGTGCGCCAGTATTCGGTCTCAGCCTGGTCCAGAAAGCCCAGGTTGAAATAGAGATTGGCCAATTGCGTCCGGGCCCAGGCGGTGTTCTCGGCGTTGGGGCCACCGGCTTCTACGGCTTGGCGCATCATTTCGATCGCTCCGTCTGTGTCGCCATAGAGTTCACGGACATAGGAGATGCGCGAGTAGGAACTTAAGTCGGGCCGCAGGTCTACCATGACTTGCAAGGTCTGGATGGCTTCTGTATAGCGTCCCAATTCGATCTGCGCATCGGTGATGACGCCGTAGGCGTAAGTCCGATCAGGGTTGATCTGCCGGGCGCGCTCGCCCCACTCCAGCGCCGAAAGGAACTGGTGGCGCGCCAATGCCAGTGCGCCCAGGGCGCTGACTGCGGTATAGTCCTCGGGCTCTAAAGTGAGCGCCTTTTGGAGCACCCCTTCGGCCTTCTGGTAGTACGTGGGATCGCCAGTCTCGCGCGCCTTCTGGAGGTAGGCCACCCCAAGTTGGCTGTAGGCCTGCCAGTCGTTGGGAGCGCCCCGTAAGCGCGCTTGTAGGCTCTCAATAGCGCACCATGGTCACGCTGTACTTCTGGCGCAGGCCCAGACCTTCGGAGCCAGGTCCATCCAGAGCTGTGATCTGGGGCAGAGCGACGTAGGAGAGGAACAGGCCCAGGTCTCTGTTGATCCCGCGGAACTCGTTCTTGAACTGGAACTCGAACCGGATATCGCCAGCCCTGCCGTCGGCGCTGTTGTCAATGTTGAAGGCGTAGAGCACGTTCGGATCGAAGTTCCAGTAGTTAGGGCCAGAGCTCGGCTCTTCGCCGGGGATCACGTTCATGATCAATACGACCTTGTCATCCTTGCCCGGTTCGTAGCTGCGGAACATGAAGAAGTCGGTGATGTCGGCAGTGGCGTCCATGGAAATCAGCGGCGCTTCCCGGTGGCTGGCTGCCTGCGAGGCGGCCGGTGCCATGCCCGCGACCAGGACGATCGTTGCCCCGACCATCACCAAGGCGACTGCGAGTACAGATATTCTCTTTCTCAACATGGTCTTGTGCTCCTGTCTCTAGGATCACGATTCAAGGGTTGCTGATTCCAGTGTTACCAAAGTTTGTATTTTACATAAGCGATAGCCTCCTTTCTTCGGGTAAAGTGCCCTCTTGCGCCCGATCAGCGGTGTCGAGAGTATAATTCAAACTATTGCTCACTTTCCAGACCAAAAAGTGCTCATTTTTTGCTCATTTCATGATCCAGGGAGTAAGATTGGGCAATCAGGGGGCAATGAAGTATAATTATTGAGGAGAATCAACAAGGGGGAATCTTGGCAAAATGAGAGTCTACCAGATGATCCTTGCCGGGTGGCTTTTCTTCGCCGCTCTTGTCATGGCGTGTACGGGGAATCCACAACCTACGCCCGCAAAGCCCACCGTTGGGGCTACGCCTCCGCCAGCAGTCGCGCCCGCGGCCGAGCCCTCGATCTTCATCGACCCCGCTTCTGGTGGCCCCAACACGCGGGTGACCGTCACCGGCACAGGTTTTCCGCCAAATGCTCAGGTTGGCATACAACTGGGTCCGCCCAAAGCAGGCGCCACGCCTGCGTCGTATGCCTTAGGCACAGCCGGACCAGACGGCAAAGTCAACATCGTATTTTCAATGCCTGGCGAATGGCCGGATGGCACGCCCATCACCGAACCAAAGGTG